>NZ_JBVCWP010000036.1:0-21974 GCF_057460485.1 Boseongicola sp. | reverse complement strand
AGCGCAAAGAATGACCGAGCAGCTGCCACACGAGAAGGGGTTTCACGTCTCTTGGGATCAAATCCACCGCGATTCTCGCGCTTTGGCGTGGCGGTTGGACGGACACGGGCCTGATAACGGCGCGTGGAAAGCAATTGTCGCTATCACACGGGGCGGAATGGCCCCGGCGATGATCGTAGCGCGTGAATTGGACGTGAGAACGGTCGATACGATTTCAGTGAAGTCCTATGATCATCAGGCGCAATCGGAAGCAAAGGTCCTGAAAGCGCCGAACGCCGAGATGATGGGCGATGGCACCGGCATTCTGGTCGTAGATGATTTGGTTGATAGCGGGCGGACCTTAGAGTTGGTGCGCGAGCTTTATCCGAATGCGCATTTTGCGACTGTTTACGCAAAGCCGCAGGGTGAACCGATGGTGGATACTTTCATCACCGGTGTCAGCCAGGACACGTGGATTTTCTTTCCGTGGGATATGGCTTTGCAATATGTTGAGCCCTACCGCGGCAAGGCCTGATGCGTATTCATCCGGCGATGGCGGCAACCGAGGCACCTCCTGTGATGGAGGCGCGGCGGTGGATCTCAGGGATTTCGTTCCCGGCTGACCGTCCTTTGCTGAATGTCTCGCAGGCTGCTCCGGTTGCCCCCCCACCCCAAGCCTTGCGTGAAGCGATTGCGCGATTTGCGGTCGATGTGCCTCAGGCGCATTTGTACGGGCCGGTTTTGGGGCTGGGCGATCTGCGCGAACAAGTGGCGGCGGATTGGTCCGATGCCTACGGCGGATCGGTGGATGCCGTGGACGTTGCGATCACGTCAGGGTGCAATCAGGCTTTTGCAGCTGCGATCTCGACTCTGGCCGGAACAGGAGATGAAGTTCTTCTTCCAAAACCCTGGTACTTCAATCACAAAATGTGGCTTGATATGGCGGGCATTCAATCTGTGCCGATGCCCTGCGGCGCAGGCATGTTGCCCGACCCCGAGGTCGCCGCCGGTCTTATCACGGACAAAACGCGAGCGATTGTTTTGGTGACACCGAACAATCCGACGGGCGCGGAATACCCAGCCAGCCTGGTGCGCGTGTTTTTCGAGCTGTGTCGTGCGCGCGGGATTGCTTTGATTGTGGACGAGACGTACCGCGATTTTCATTCCCGCAAAGGCGCGCCGCATGATCTTTTCACCTGTCGCGATTGGCGCGACACGCTGATCCAGCTTTATTCGTTCTCGAAGGCCTATCGGCTGACAGGGCACCGCGTGGGCGCGATGGTGACGTCCCCTGCCCGTTTGGCGGAAGTTGAGAAGTTTCTGGACACAGTTGCGATCTGCGCCAACCAGCTTGGGCAGATGGCCGCCCTTTGGGGCATGCAGAATCTGAAGCAATGGTTGGGCGGGGAACGCGCGGAAATCCTTGCACGGCGCGCGGCGGTTGAACGCGAGATGTCGACGCTGTCGGGATGGGAAGTGCTTGGGGCCGGGGCGTATTTTGCTTATCTGAAACACCCCTACCCAATGGCGTCTGATGCGCTTGCGAAACACCTTGTTTCAGAGGCGTCTGTGCTGGCGCTTCCGGGGACGATGTTTACGCCGCAGGGGGATGCGCTTGGTCTGCAATCTTTGCGGATTGCGTTTGCCAACATCGACACGGCCGAGATCGGCGAACTGGCGCGACGGCTTGGATCACTTACACTTTAGCGGGCAGGTCTTGCACGGCCTCTAGCGCTCGCGTAGGTAGTCGCGACCGCTGCAAAAGGACACGTGCATATGGCTAAGAAAAAAGCCTCAAACGTCTTCGTCTGGATCATCATGGTGATGCTTGTTGCCGGCCTTGCTGGGTTTGGCGCGACGAACTTTGGCGGCTCGCTTCGCAGCGTCGCGACGGTGGGCGACACGGAAGTGGATGTAGACACATATGCGCGGACCCTTCAGGCGCAAATGCGTAGTTACCAACAGGTAACGGGTCAGGCTTTGACCGTGCAGCAAGCCCGCGAGTTTGGCTTTGATCGCGCGGCCCTTAGTCAGGTCGTCAGCGATGCCGCTTTGCAGAACGCGACGGCTGAAGCAGGTGTGTCCATCGGCGACGAGAACGTCGGACGCGAGGTGGCTGCGAGCCCAGCTTTTCAAGGATTGTCAGGCGCATTTGACCGCCAGACCTACGAGCTCGCGCTGCGCCAGAACGGAGCGACCGTGCGCGAGTACGAAAACGAAATTCGCACCGGGATCGCAAGTGGTCTATTACGCGCGGCGGTTCAATCCGGTGTTCGCACGCCGGACGTCTTTACGCAAACGTTGTTCAACTATGCCCGTGAAGAGCGCGACATAACATGGGCGCGGCTGACCCAAGACGATCTTGACGCGCCGCTTGCCGAACCATCGGACGCCGATTTGCGTGCGTTTCATCAAGAAAATCCAGAGCGCTTCACCCAAGGCGAAACGCGGGTGATCAGCTATGCCTGGCTGACACCTGATATGATCGTGGACGATATCGAGGTAGACGACGCCCAGTTGCGCACAATTTATGACGGCCGAATCAGCGAATACGTTCAGCCCGAGCGCCGCTTGGTTGAGCGGTTAGTCTTTGCGTCGCAAACCGAAGCCGATGATGCGAAAGCCCGCCTTGACGATGGAGAGGTCACGTTTGATGCCCTGGTCGACGAGCGCGGATTGTCGCTTGATGACGTGGACCTTGGCGAGGTTGAGGCGGGCGAGCTTGAAGCGGCCGGCGAAGCGTTGTTCGCCCTTGATGGACCAGACGTGGTTGGGCCTTTACCGTCATCACTTGGGCCGGCATTGTTCCGGATGAATGCAATTCTGACAGCGCAGGAAACCACGTTTGACGAGGCGCGCGCCGAATTGGCGGACGAGGCAGCGGCGGACCGTGCGCGGCGGATCATTCTTGAAGGACAAGCGCAGGTCGAGGACCTGATTGCCGGTGGCGCGAGTGTTGATCAGTTGGCCGAACGCACAGACATGCAGGTCGGCTCGATTGACTGGCGCGACGATGTCGCCGACGGGATTGCGGCCTATGACGCGTTCCGGCTGGCGGCTGCGACTGCACAGGTTGGCGCTTTTGCCGAAGTGAACGAATTGGAAGATGGCGGCATTTTCGTTCTGACGCTGGAAGACATCCGGGCGCCAGAATTGCGCGACTTCGAAACGGTGCGCGGCGCTGTGGTCGATGCCTGGGACGCAGCCGAGGCCGAGGCCGCTTTGACGGCGCAGGCCGAAGCCTATGCCGTCCGGTTGAACGGTGGGGCCGAGATGGCTGGTTTGGGGCTTGCGCTTGAGACAGATCGTGCCTTGGAACGGTCAGGGTTTGTGGATGGAACACCTCCAGATTTTACCGATCAGGTGTTTGATATGGACGAAGGCGAAGTGCGTGTTCTTTCGGAGGCCGGTGAAGCATGGCTGGTGCGGCTTGATCGCATTGCAGTGCCCGATCCAAGCTCGCCGGAAGCGCAATTGGTGGTGACGCAGTTCGGTCAGGAGACCGCGCGCGAGTTGTCCCAAAGCCTTTTAACCGCCTTTACCCAATCGGTGCTGAGCGAGACAGAGGTCTATATCAATCAGGCCGCAATCACGGCCGTTACCTCGCAATCGTACTGATGGGCCTGTCCCCTTCTTATGACGATTTCGCTCGCAGCTATGATGTGGGCGAGAACCAATTGGTCTACACGCGGCTGGCGGCGGATTTGGATACTCCGGTGTCATTGATGCTGAAGTTGACGGGTGCGAAGGCGGATGCGTTCGTACTTGAATCGGTCACAGGCGGTGAGGTGCGGGGGCGCTATTCGATCATTGGCATGAAGCCGGATTTAATCTGGGAGTGCCATGGGGCAACCGCGCGGATTAATCGCAACGCGCGGTTTGATCGTAGCGCATTTGTTGATGAATCGGCTGATCCGCTTGCATCGTTGCGATCCCTGATTGCAGAAAGCCGGATTGAATTGCCTGCTGGACTGCCCGGCGCATCGGCGGGGATTTTTGGCTATCTCGGCTATGATATGATCCGTCTGGTCGAGCATTTACCCAATGTTAACCCGGATGTTTTAGGTGTGCCCGACGCGATCATGTTGCGACCTTCCGTGGTTGCTGTGCTGGATGGCGTAAAGGGCGAAGTGATTGTCTGTGCACCTGCTTGGATATCATCGGGGCAAAACGCACGGGCTGCATATGCGCAAGCCGCGGAACGGGTGATGGACGCGGTGCGCGATATGGAGCGCGCGGTGCCAAGCGCGGACCGCGATCTTGGCGAAGAATTTGCAGCGCCTGACCCGGTCTCAAATTTCGCGAAGGCGGATTATTTAGCGGCCGTCGAGAAGGCGCGCGAGTATATTCAGGCAGGCGACATTTTTCAGGTCGTGCCATCGCAACGCTGGTCGCAACCTTTTCCCCTAGCACCTTTTTCGCTCTATCGGTCATTGCGACGCACGAACCCCTCGCCGTTCATGTTCCATTTCGACTTTGGCGGCTTTCAGGTTATCGGGGCGTCTCCGGAAATTTTGGTGCGGGTGTTTGACGGCGAAGTCACGGTGCGTCCAATCGCTGGTACGCGGCCACGGGGTGTTACGCCGGAGGAGGATCGCGCCTATGAGGCCGATCTGATGGGCGACGAGAAAGAATTGGCCGAGCATCTGATGCTGTTGGATTTAGGCCGCAACGATGTGGGTCGGGTGGCAAAGATCGGTACAGTGCGGCCCACAGAAGAGTTCATCGTTGAGCACTATTCCCATGTCATGCACATTGTGTCGAACGTGGTAGGAGAATTGCGCGAGGACGAAGACGCTTTGTCGGCATTGCTTGCAGGTTTGCCGGCGGGGACGGTTTCAGGCGCCCCGAAGGTGCGTGCGATGGAAATTATCGACGAGTTGGAACCCGAAAAACGCGGTGTTTATGGCGGCGGCGTCGGATATTTCTCGGCGGGCGGCGACATGGACATGTGTATCGCTTTGCGCACGGCCGTTTTGAAGGACGAGACCTTGTACGTGCAGGCCGGTGGCGGTGTTGTTTGGGACAGCGATCCGGAAGCCGAATACGAGGAAACGGTTAATAAAAGCCGCGCCATTCGCAAAGCCGCCGAGGATGCGGGGCGGTTCGAACGCGGCGGAAATCACTAAACCGATTGGGGCTTTGCCCGTTGTGCGAATTAATCTTCGTTAATCGCCTTCAAGATAGCGGCTGGCTTGTGATCTCGTCTCAAAGATGTGGAGGCGGTGCGCTGGAAAAGCCTCGGAAAGCTTCAGGCGCATAAAGGCAGACCCTGCGTAACGAGTTATCTTATTATAGTACTTTTTCTCCAAGGTTGTGACCATACGCGCCCATGCGTTCACCACATCGTCCCCGATGCGGCAGTCATCGTAATTCACAATGACATCAACGCGTTGCGGATGTCGTGCGCAAACGCCTTCAACCGCCTCACAGACTAGTTTGACGTCGGCTTCGCTTTTGATGCGCATCTTCTCAAAGTTTAAGAACAGCCGATTTTGCGTGGTGTCCAGGGCCACGCGCATCGGTAGATCAAGATGGAGGAGATCGACGCGGAGATCCATCTCGGCTAACTGGAAAATACGCGCGTCCATAAGCGCCAGGTCTTCGATAATCGGGGGCGTCTCCATCAATGCGAGTATGTCGCGATCCAGATCAATGCCCGGGGCAATCTCGGTGAGCTTCAAACCATTGGGGGTTAGTTCGAACACACAGCGTTCCGTCACGTAGATCACGGGCTGGCCAAGGCGTGCGGCACGCGTTCCCGAAAAGGTGACCTGCTCGACATCAGGTAAGAATTTTCGGTGCGCCCCTTCGTTCAGGATTGTTAATCCGCCGTTCTCGACCGCGATTTTCAAACCCGATGCGGTGAAGGTGCCCGCAAAGACGAGGGCGCGGGCATTCTGAGAAATATTAATGAAGCCCCCTGCCCCTGCAAGACGCGGGCCGAAGCGCGAGACGTTAACGTTGCCGTACTGGTCGGCTTGGGCGAGGCCAAGGCAGGCCATATCGAGACCCCCGCCATCATAGAAATCGAACTGGTTGTTTTGCGGGATGACCGCATCGGTGTTCACCGCCGCACCAAAATCGAGGCCGGATGCGGGCTGCCCGCCGATGACGCCCGGCTCCGCGGTCAGGGTCAGATGTTCCAGAAGGCCCTCGTCGGCGGCGACCGAGGCAACCCCCTCGGGCATACCGATGCCAAGGTTGACGACGCCGTTGACCGGTAATTCAAAGGCGCAACGACGGGCGATGACCTTGCGAGCATCGAGCGGCATCGGGGGGATTTCGCCTTCGGGCGGACGGATGCGGTTAGTGAAGGCTTGGTTGAAGGGCGTGGCGTAGGTTTGAAGGTGATTTTCGGGCTTTGAGACCACGACGGCATCCACGAGAATCCCTGGGATTTGCACATCGCGGGCAAGAAGGGATTTATTGCGTGCGATCCGTTCGACTTGCACGATGACGACGCCGCCTGCGTTTTTCACGGCCATCGCCTGGGCAAGATTGTCGATTATAAGCGCTTCGCGCTCCATCGTGATATTGCCAGCCTGGTCGGCTGTCGTGCCGCGCAGAAGCGCGACCGTCAGGCGTTGGGCCGGGTAAAAAAGAACCTCTTCGCCGTCAATCTCAATTAATTTCAGTTGAGGTTCGGTTGATATATCATTTATGGCACCGCCCCCGTTTCTTGGGTCGACAAAGGTCTCAAGCCCAACCTTTGAGAGCATTCCCGGCTTGCCGGCCGCAATGTCACGGTAAAGCTGGCTTATGCAGCCTTGTGGCAGGTTCCAGCCCTCGATTTTGCCATCAACGGCGAGTGCCGCGACTTTGGGGATCAACCCCCAGTGGCCGCCGATGACTCGTTTCAAAAGGCCCTCGTGACCGAGGCGATTGAGACCGCGGTCTTTGCCGTCGCCCTGCCCCGCAGCGAAGAACAGCGTCAGATCGCGCGGGCTTTGGGTTTCAACAAAGCGGTCCTCAATGGCGCGGAGAAGTTCGTCGGGAACACCTATTCCAACGAAGCCAGAGGTTGTGATGACATCCCCGTCTTTGATCAGGGCGGCGGCTTCGGAAGGGGAGACGACTTTATTGAGCATAGAGGCATCTTAGGCGCGCGCCGCGGTTCGGTCTAGTTGCGTGTCGGGGCCCATTTACCGATCATAAGGCAGATCACCTCCTTTCCATCACGGGCTTTCAAAGGCTGTTCTTTGGTGATCGTGGTGCGATTTTTGCGCCGTAAAAGCCGGATCGTGAGGTGGTCGCACCTTTCGCAGCGGGCGTCGTTATGGTCGGGAGATCGGCCAAGCTCGTGAGACTCCTTTGGGTCAGATCGAAGGTCGAAAAGCTGCAGAGGCCAGTCGGGGAAATGGACGGATTTCCGTTAACTTTTGCGGATCATATTGACGCAGAATCTGGATGGGTCCGTGCCGAGTGTTTTACGGGCAGCAAAGAAGGCATAGTCGACTTCCGAGAAGACAGCGTCGCGCCAGTCATAGGGGGTTTGGCCGTGCAAGATCGGTTCCAGCGAGCAACTGTCGAGACGATGATATGCCGGCGGCGCGCCCGTTTTGTCGAGGAAGGTGAGCACAAGCTCGATGGCTTCGACGAGGGCTTCCAAGATGGCCCTCGGGTGGGATAGGCTTAAAGCCGCGGGTCGTAAATGATCAGCGGGACACAGACGGACACCTCGTGAAAGAGGTCCTTTTCGCCCATCCAGTGATCCCCAAAGTGGTCGTCGGTCTGTATAGTGTTTTCTACAACAAAAGGGGAAAGACGCACATGGAAGCGGATTATGTCGTCGTCGGCGCAGGGTCAGCGGGCTGTGTTGTGGCCAATCGTTTGAGCGCGGATCCCAACGTGAAAGTCGTCCTGCTAGAGGCCGGTCCTGCCGATACGAACCCTTGGATTCACATCCCCGTTGGTTATTTCAAGACTATGCATAATCCGAAGGTCGACTGGTGTTATCGCACTGAACCGGATCCGGGACTGAATGGGCGATCCATCGACTGGCCACGCGGCAAGGTTTTGGGGGGGTCGTCGTCGCTGAACGGATTGTTATACGTCCGCGGGCAAGCCGGGGACTATGATCGCTGGCGTCAGATGGGGAACACCGGCTGGGGCTGGGATGATGTGTTGCCATTGTTCAAGCGCGCCGAGGCGAACGAGCGCGGCGCGGATGAGTTCCACGGGGACGAAGGCCCCCTCGCCGTCTCAGACATGCGGATCCAGCGTCCCATCTGTGATGCCTGGGTCGCGGCTGCGCAAGCTGCGGGCTATCCTTTCAATCCCGACTATAACGGCAGGACACAGGAAGGCGTCGGGTATTTCCAGCTGACCACGAAAAACGGCCGCCGGTGCAGTGCCGCAGTGGCATATCTGAAGCCGATCCGCAGCCGCACTAATCTGAAGGTCGTGACGAAGGCGCTGGTCTCCAAGGTAAACATCGAGAACAAGTGTGCGGTCAGCGTGTCGTATCGCGATGCAAGCGGCAGCGAACAAATCGTCACGGCGCGACGCGAGATTGTGTTGTCGGGCGGGTCAATCAATTCGCCGCAAATCCTGATGCTTTCGGGGATCGGCGACGCCGAACACCTGAAGGAAAACGGTGTCGAGCCAGCGCACCATTTGCCGGGCGTGGGCAAGAACTTGCAAGACCACCTACAGGCGCGGCTTGTGTTCAAGTGCAACGAACCCACGCTGAATGACGAGGTACGATCCTTGTTCAATCAGGCGCGGATCGCCTTGAAGTACGCGATGTTCCGTTCGGGGCCGATGACGATGGCCGCGTCTTTGGCGACCGGGTTTCTTAAAACGCACGACGATGCGGCAACGCCGGATATCCAATTCCACGTGCAACCTTGGTCTGCCGACAGTCCCGGCGAAGGCGTGCATCCGTTTTCGGCTTTCACAATGTCGGTGTGTCAGCTGCGTCCCGAAAGCCGGGGCGAGATCAGGCTTGATGGGCCCTCGCCCAGATCCTATCCGAAAATTCATCCACGGTATCTGGCGACCGAGACCGATTGCCGGACTCTTGTTGAGGGCGTAAATATCGCGCGGCGCATTGCACGTCTGGCTCCGCTAAGCTCGATGATCGCCGAGGAATTCCGCCCTGATCAATCGCTTGGCATGGACGACTACGACGGCACTTTGGATTGGGCGCGCAACAACAGCGTGTCGATTTACCACCCGGCGGGCACCTGTAAGATGGGTTCGGGCACCGATGCTGTCGTGGACGCCGCCCTGAACGTGCATGGCATCAAGGGTCTGCGGGTCGCGGATTGTTCGATCATGCCGGAGATCGTGTCCGGCAACACCAATGCGCCTGCGATCATGATTGGCGAAAAGGCATCGGATTTGATCGTAGCCCGAAGTTAACGCAAAAGGTGCGGGCGGGATTTCTCTGTAGCCTGAAAGCGGTACGGAGTTGATGTCTTGCGCTTTCTGATTTCAGTGATGGGCAAATAACGCGGCGAATGAACCTTTAATGTTACCCAGTTTGGAAACCCGCGCCCCCTATGCACGCACACTGAGATCAAATAAAAAGGGGGATAGGGGTACAGGGCCTGAATCTGCGGTCAGAAAACACTATCGAAGTCGTAGGTCCCGAATTATCCAAAAATGAACCACAAGACCAAGCGGACCCAGTTGAAATCTTCTAAGTCGTTGATTTTATGGTGCACCCGTCGCGATTCGAACGCGAGGCCTCTGCCTTCGGAGGGCAGCGCTCTATCCAGCTGAGCTACGGGTGCCTAGAGCGGCGTATACTCAGGTGATCTCGGCTCTGCAATAAAGGAATTGCTCGCAGGGACAAGCTCGGTGGCCTAGTCGAAAAGTTCATGGCAAAGCTCAAGCGCATCTATCAACGTGTCGACCTCGGCCTCGGTATTATAAAGGCCAAAACTTGCGCGACACGTGGCGCTGACCCCGAGGTAATCCATCAAGGGGCCGACGCAATGCTGCCCTGCCCTGACGGCGACGCCTTTTTTGTCGAGCACCGTGGAAATGTCGTGCGCATGAGCGGCCCCCGTCATCGTAAACGAGAAGATTGCGGCTTTGTCTTGGGTCGTGCCCTGAACGTTCAGCCAGTTCAAGCCGTCAAGACGGGTGCGTGTATAGTCGCGCAAAGTGTTCTCGTAGGCCGCGATGTTCGCCATGCCAAGGTCCATCATATAGTGAAGTGCCACGCCAAGGCCGATTTGCTGGACGATACCGGGCGTGCCCGCCTCAAATTTCATCGGCGGATCGTTCCACGTGATCGCGTCCTTGTGGACTTCGCGGATCATGTCCCCGCCGCCTATAAATGGGCGCATTTCAGCCTGTCTGTCGGCGCGGATGTAGATCGCACCTGAGCCAGACGGACCGTAGAGCTTATGCCCAGTGATCGCATAGAAGTCGCAGCCGATGTCCTGAACGTCGACGGGCATGTGGACAGCAGCCTGGGAGCCGTCGACCAACACGGGCACACCTTTTGCATGCGCGCCTGCCGTGATGGTTTTCACGTCAACGCGGCTGCCAAGCACGTTGGACAGATGCGTAACGGCAATGAGTTTCGTCTTCGGCGTGATCGCGTCGAGGACTTTTTGCGGGTCCAGCCCACCGGTTTCATCGACGTCGACCCAGACCAGTTTCACACCCTGGCGTTCGCGCAGAAAATGCCAGGGAACGATATTAGCGTGGTGTTCCATTACCGACAGGATGATCTCATCGCCCGCTTCCATGCGGGGCATAGCCCAGCTGTAAGCGATGAGATTTATGCCCTCGGTGGTGCCGGAGTTCATGACGATCTCGTTCTCGTAGGCAGCATTCAGGAAGCGCTGAACGGTGCCGCGTACGGCTTCGTATTTTTCCGTGGCAACGTTGGAAAGGTAGTGCAAACCCCTGTGAACATTTGAGTATTCATGAGCGTAGGCATTGGTGATTGCGTCGATCACGACGCTTGGCTTTTGCGCCGAAGCGCCGTTGTCGAGATAGACCAACGGCTTGCCGTTCACTTCCCGCGAAAGGATAGGGAAGTCTTTGCGAATGGTTTCGACGTCATACATTACGCCAGTCCTCCGGCCATGAATTGTACGCCAAGCAGCGACATCAGAAAGATCAGGATCAACGCCACACCAAGTGACGCGAAAAGAAGTACGCCGAAGGATTTCCAAAGCGAGGCAAATCCGTGCAGCGCTGCAATGAAATTCAGGTTGATCCAGAACGTGAGAAGGATGATCGCCAGAGAAAACAGCCCCGACAAAGGCGGAACGAAAAGGAACAGAAGAAACTCGACCAACTGGCCTGCGAAAATGAGGCCTTGCAGGAAAACAGTAAGCAGCAGCGCTTCTTCAAAGCGGCCCTTGCCGCCCATTGCAGCGCCGACTTTCCAGACAAGAAAGACCGATGCGGCGCCGGCAACTGCCGAAGTGATTGCAAGAACCAGCGGCCCAAGGGCGGCCTGCCCGGCGGTTTGTTCCAGCCCGCCGCTTAAGAAAGACAGGATCACCGAAAGGCACACAAGTGCTCCAAACGCTGGCCAAAGCGCGACCACAGGCACGCCCAAGGACATCAACGTGCTGGCCGCTTCGCGCGGTTCGCGCAGGGCTTGCAACGCGATTGGAAAGAACGTGTTCAGCATCATTTATTCCTGTTCGGGCACGGGTCGTTTGGCAATTTCAATCACTCCGGAAGCCCAAAACACCACAAACGATCCAAGGGCAACCACCGCAAGCATCGAAGTGCCCAGACTTTCGCCGATAAATCCTGTCATCAAACCGGACATAAGCCACATCGGGGCCGCGGCAAGCAGCGCCCAGAACAGCGCAACGCGCGACATATAGCCAGTGGATGCCCGCCCCAGTGCCTTCAGAATCCAATGGACAAGCAGCGCAACTGTGTAAAAGAACAGCGGCGCGATGATCACCCAACCGAACAGCGCACCCGCCATCAATCCGTCCAACGCGACCGCGTCGCTCAGGAATGCCTCGCGCGACAAGCGCGGCCATTGCGCGATGAAGATTAAAAAGCAAGCGCCCATAAGGATCGCAAGTGCGCGATCTTCCCGCTCGCTTGCGCCGATGCGACGCCGCAGCACTTCGCGCGGGGCTCGATAGGTGCGGACGATATCAAGGGCAACACTCACTCAGATTGGCCTTTCACGATCTCCGGCGGCGATGCAGCCAGCCCTCAAGTCGGCTAAGAATATCGGCGGAGATTGCTTTGTCATCGATCTCGTCGATGGCTTCAGTGAGAAACGAGAGCACCAGAAGGTCCTGGGCTTCGCTACTTGGGACACCGCGTGAACGCAGATAAAACAGCGCCTCTTCGTCGATCGCACCGGTGGTGGAGCCATGCGAACAGGCCACATCGTCGGCGTAGATCTCAAGCTCGGGTTTGGCGAGGAACTCTGCATCACCGTCGAGCAAAAGCGCCTGGCTAATCTGGTAGCCATCGGTCTTTTGCGCACCGGCTTTAACGAGAATTTTGCCCTGAAACGCACCAACCGCGCCGTTACGAAGCACCTTTTTGAACACCTGACGGCTTTCGCAATTCACCGCGTCGTGGGTGATGAAGACCGTGTCGTCGTGGTGAAAATCACCGTCGCCGACGGCCGCGCCCGCGATATGGGCGGTGGCGTTGTCACCGTTCACTTCGATAACGGCCTCGTTTCGGGTCAGGCGGCCATTTGCAGTCAAGGTGAAGGATTTGAACGTGCTTTCCTCGCCAAGGCGCGCAAACAAATGCGTTATCGCAAGTCGCTCGTGATCGCGGCCTTGTGCGCGGACGTGGTGGAAGGTGGCGCGGTCTGCGATCTCGACTTCCATGCATTTGTTAAAACGCGCGGCAGCGGGACCGTTTTCAAGAATTGTAAGCTCGGCGCCCTCTTCTACCCGCACGACGAAATGCAGGATCGCGTCGCTGTTTGGGTTCTCGTGGAGATACACAAACGAGACCGGCTTGGACACTTTGCCCGTTGCGCGTACAACAACCCCGTCGGTGGCAAACGCCGTGTTCAACGCTGCGAAGGGGCGTTTTACCGGAGTTTGGCCACGGGTTTCCAGCACGCCATAGAGGTCTTTGGCCCAGTGGATATCTTTGGCGGTCGCATCGGAAAGCCGCTCGATTGCGAGGTTTTCGTGGCTGAAGTCGTCGGACGCTTCGGCGTCAAAGACGCCATCGCGAAAAACAATGCGTAGCCGGTCGATATCGCTGAACAGAGCCGTTTCCTTGGCGTCAAAAACTGCCGCGCCGGGCGCAACTGGCGCGTTCAAGGCATCGGGCCGTGTAAACCGCCAGTATTCGTCGCGTGCGCCCGGAAGACCCATGGCACGCAATCGCGAAAGCGCATCGGCGCGCGCATCATTTGCCCAACCCGCGCCGTCGGGCATCTGAAGATGCGCAAGCCGTGCCTCGGTAGCGTCGGTTTTTGCCTGCGGCAGAGCCATTACGCAACCTCCGCAAAGATGTCGGCGTAACCGTTGTTTTCTACTTCAAGCGCAAGCTCCGGACCGCCAGTTTTTACGATACGGCCGTCCGCCATGATGTGGACGACGTCTGGTTTGATGTGGTCGAGAAGGCGTTGGTAGTGGGTAATCACAAGAAACGACCGACCTTCAGCGCGCAGCGCGTTTACGCCATCTGCGACAAGCTTCATTGCGTCGACGTCGAGGCCCGAGTCGGTCTCGTCGAGGATGCACATCTTCGGCTCAAGAATCGCCATCTGCAGGATTTCGTTACGCTTTTTCTCGCCACCCGAGAAGCCCACGTTGACCGGGCGTTTCAGCATGTCGGCGTCAATTTTCAGGGACTTGGCCTTCTCGCGGATCAACTTGAGGAAGTCGGCAGCGCTTAGTTCGTCTTCCCCGCGTGCTTTTCGTTGTGAATTCAAGGCCGTGCGCAGGAACGTCATGTTGCCGACGCCGGGGATTTCCACCGGGTACTGGAACGCTAGGAAAAGGCCTGCTGAAGCGCGCTCTTCGGGGTCAAGCTCGAGAATTTCCTGACCTTGCAGCGTGGCCGAACCAGCCGTCACTTCGTAGCCGTCACGCCCCGACAGAACGTAGCTTAGCGTCGACTTTCCAGAGCCGTTCGGACCCATGATCGCGTGAACTTTGCCAGCTGGCACTTCCAGGTTTACGCCCTTCAGGATGATCTTTTCTTCTTCTTCAAGTTTGACGTGCAGGTTATTGATTTTTAACATTTTTCGCCTCGTGCAACAGGAAAAGAGGCTCCGCCTAAAAGGCGGGCCCCAAAATGGGTTAGGTGTGTGTGAGTTGTGGTTAGACGGTCTTGTCTAAGGTCTGAGCCACGTAGGCCTCGGAAAAGAAATTGGCATAAATGCCTGGAAATCGCTCCATCATCTGAGCCTGTCCAAACAACATGGCACCAAAGCCCGCGACAACCGCCAGCTTGCGAAGCGTGCCGTTGAAGCCAAACGTCCAAGTGAAGATCAACGCCAGGAGACCGCCGATCACCAGATGTGCGTGGATGAGATACGGTTCGACCATTCCGATCGCTTCGGGAAGCGTCACCGGCATCAAGCCGCCGTCCTGAAAGAAGTGGAAAGCCGCCGCTTGCCCTGCGAAGACCGACAAACCGCCGATGACGATGGCCACTGGAACCAGAACCAGATTTGATCCCTCGCCCACTTTGACCTTTTTCTTCCTGGACTTCATGCGCACCGTATTGGTTGCCTTGCCCGCGCGCGCAGTTTCCTCGTCGCGCGGACCAATATGGACTTCGCCCATCGTATTGGCCGCGCCCTTGTTGATCCGGTTGAGACGATCTTCGAACGTCTGATGTGTAGCTTGCGCCGTTCCCATGTGTTGCATCCCCTTGAGTGCTTGATGGGGACAAAACCAACGCTTCGTGACCAAAGAAGGGCAGCCTTAAGGAGAATTGGCCGCTTTTCGCCGAAAAACCATAGGTTTTGACGGGAAACGCAGGGGTATGATGCAAAAACCGCGACATATCAGTCGATCACCACCGCCGTGCTACTGGTCGAGACCATCAGCATTTTGTTGATGACCTCGTAGTCGAAATCGGCGCCGACGACGACGTTAGCGACTTTTTCCGTGGCGCGTTCTTCCAACTCGCGCAGGGCTTTATTGCGGACTTTGCCAAGCTCGTGCTCATAGGCGCCCGAGCGACCACCGACGATGTCGGTGATCTGATCAAAGAGATCGCGAAAGACGTTGGCACCACGGATAGCTTCGCCAACCACGACACCGCAGTAGTCCTTGATTTCGTGGCCGTTGAGCGAGGACGTAGTCGTAACGATCATATTCTTCTCTCCCCAAGGGGTCGTTTCTTTTTCCAGCGGTTGAGGACGGTCTGCGCAAACACGCTTCCCAGAAAGCCCGACGAAAAGCTGACGATGATCAACTGCTGACGCGCCAACATATCGGTTGCGAGATCAATCAGGACAGCAAACCCTGCGCAAAACGTCCCCGTCAGAACGGCTGAAAGAATAATCGCGCGCAGCATTTTAACCGACCGACCCTTCCAACGAGATAGCCACAAGCTGTTGAGCTTCCATGGCAAATTCCATCGGCAGCGCCTGAAGCACCTCTTTGCAGAAGCCGTTCACCACCAAGGCCACGGCCGTTTCTTCGTCCATGCCGCGCTGGCGGCAATAAAAGAGCTGGTCGTCGTCCACTTTCGATGTAGTGGCTTCGTGTTCAACGCGGCTCGAGTTGTTTTTGACCTCGATGTAGGGAACAGTATGCGCTCCGCATTCAGAGCCGATCAGAAGCGAGTCACACTGCGTGTAATTGCGTGAGTTTTTGGCCCGTGGGTGCATTGAGACAAGACCGCGATAGGTGTTTTGCGCTTTGCCCGCCGAGATACCCTTCGAGACGATCCGGCTTTTGGTGTTCTTGCCAAGGTGGATCATCTTCGTGCCGGTATCGGCCTGCTGCATATTGTTGGTAATGGCGATGGAGTAGAATTCGCCCTGACTGTCATCGCCGCGCAGGATGCAGGACGGGTACTTCCACGTCACGGCAGAGCCGGTTTCGACCTGAGTCCACATCACTTTCGAGCGGTCACCCCGGCAATCGGCGCGTTTGGTAACGAAGTTATAGATGCCGCCTTTGCCGTTCTCATCACCGGGATACCAATTTTGGACAGTCGAGTATTTGATCTCGGCGTCGTCCATCAAGACAAGCTCGACAACCGCTGCATGAAGTTGGTGCGTGTCACGCTGCGGAGCGGTGCAGCCTTCGAGGTAAGAGACGTATGCTTTTTCATCGCAAATGATCAGCGTGCGCTCGAACTGGCCGGTGTTTTCAGCGTTGATGCGGAAGTAGGTCGACAGCTCCATCGGGCAGCGAACACCCGGTGGGACGTAGACGAACGAGCCGTCGGTGAAGACGGCAGAGTTGAGCGTTGCAAAGTAGTTGTCGGACTGCGGAACGACGGTGCCGAGGTACTTCTTCACCAGTTCGGGATGCTCTTTGATGGCTTCCGAGATTGAGCAGAAAATCACGCCTGCTCTTTTCAATTCGGCCTGAAAAGTCGTACCAACTGAGACGCTATCGAACACGGCATCAACGGCCACTTTTCGGCCCTCGGACGGCGCATCATCGGCTCCTTCAATACCTGCCAGAATCATCTGCTCCTTCAGCGGAATTCCGAGTTTTGCATATGTTTCCAGAAGCTTGGGGTCGATTTCGTCCAAAGACTTCGGTTTTTCGGCCATGCTTTTGGGTTTGGCGTAATAATACTGTTCCTGATAATCAATCTTCGGATAATCAATCATCGCCCACTCGGGCTCGTCCATTTTCAGCCAACGCGCGTAGGCTTGCAGACGCCATTCCAGCATCCACTCAGGCTCGCCGTTTTTTTCGGAGATCAAGCGCACGATGTCCTCGGACAGACCTTTTGGTGCGTAATCCATCTCGATGTCGGTGGCCCAACCGTATTTGTACTCGCCGGAGAGCGAGCGCACTGCATCGACCGTTTCCTGATCGACGCCGTCTTTCACATCGGTATTGTCCAACGCTGCCATGTCTGGCTCCCTTTTTACGCCGCTCGATCGCGGTGTTTACGTTCCTGTCTGAGCCACGCTTCGCAAAACCGCAGCACATCATCTTCTATCGTTTCGGGGCCAAACGACACGCGCAAAGCGCATTCTGCCTGGCCGTCACTTAATCCCATTGCCCGCAAAACGCGCGGGACTTTGACCTTGCCTGACGAACAGGCCGAACCGCTTGAAACCGCGAATCCGGCAAGGTCCATCTGCATCACTTGCGTCTCGCCCTTCCAGCCCGGCGTGACGAAACATGATGTGTTCGGCAAACGTTCAAGATCATACCCGACAAAAATAGTCTCTTTTGCGTCAGATGCCAGTGTCTTTTCTAGAATGTTTCTAAGTTTCTCGACGCGCGTCCAGGCGCCCTGGTTCAATTCTTCCAGGGCGGCGGTCGCCGCCGCACCAAAACCTGCAATTCCTGCGACGTTTTCGGTGCCTGAACGCCGGCCCAGTTCCTGCCCGCCGCCAAGCTGAAGAGCTGCTATATCAGTACCTTCCCGGACAATCAGTGCGCCGACGCCCTTCGGACCGCCGATTTTGTGCGCTGAAAGGATGGCCAGGGTCGCGCCGGACCACGCAAAGCTCCATGGGATGCGCCCGACCGCCTGCACAACATCGAGAAGGAGCGTGTCGCAAAGAGTATCGCCGTAAGACCAACGCCCTTGCCCGTCCGTTTCAGGCAGGCTGACCACCCCCGTTTCCGAATTCGCAAGGCCCATAGCCAGCGTGGCGGCACCACTTTTGGCATGTGTCAGGTCGAAATGAGCCCAAAGGCAATCATGGGCGGTCTCCTGAACGCAGACCGCGTGGGTTTGCGACAACATGCGCAATACCGAAGTGGCTTCGGTGGCGCCGCTGGTGAAGACGACTTCAGACGGCTTACACCCGACCAGTTCGGCGACCGATCCGCGTGCGCGTTCGACCAACCCGCGCGCGATCCGGCCCTCGGCATGAACGGAAGACGGGTTGCCGACCTGATCCAAGGCGTGAATCATCGCTGAACGGGCCTCGGGGCGCAGGGGCGCTGTCGCGTTCCAGTCCAGATAGACGCGGTCACGCATCCGCACTAACCCAACAAGTCCAAAGTGTCAGGGACGGGTGGCACACGGCGGCACGTCGTATTCGATGCGCGTTTTTCACGCCTCGTCCACCACCTCGAAAAGAGCCGGAACGGCCGGGCATGGCGCAAGCTCGTTGCCAACAATGTCGCTCAGGCGGGTCTGGTGCAAAAACACATAGACCTGCGCCGACAGCCCTTCCCACAGACGGTTGGTCAGGGATTGCGCGCGGCTGCCGGATACAGCGCCCGAAGCACCCGCGCCCTTATGGAGGGCTGAGACGGTCTCATCGACTGCGCCAAGGATTTCGCTAACGCGAATAAGCGTCGGTGATTTGGCAAGGCGGTAACCGCCGCCAGGGCCGCGCACAGATTCAACAAGCCCGGCCCGGCGCAGCTTAACGAAGAGCTGCTCGAGATAAGGCAGCGAAATATCCTGACGCTTTGAGATTTCGGCCAAAGACAAAAGCGTCCCCTCCGCCACCATCGCCAAATCCGTCAAAGCCACCATCGCGTAGCGGCCCTTGGTGCTCAGCTTCATCCTACACGTTTCCTTAACTCATTGACCTTTCCGGCCCCATTGCTTAGTTCAGCCGGGATCAGTCGGGGTCACGCATCTCCGATTTAGAATGCTTCTAAAGACCCTGACCAATTCCGTCAAGAATTGGCGGGCGCCGCGGGGCGACAAACATAATGGGGACCCATGCCCGAAGTCATTTTTCCTGGACCGGAAGGTCGTCTCGAAGGCCGCTACCACCCGCAGAAAATCAAGGACGCACCGATTGCGATCATCTTGCATCCGCACCCGCAGTTCGGGGGTACGATGAACAACCGCGTGGTCTACAATCTGCACTATGCGTTTTACAACATGGGCTTCACGGTCCTGCGGTTTAACTTCCGTGGTGTCGGACGCAGTCAGGGCGAATACGATCAGGGAGTGGGCGAATTGAGCGATGCGGCTTCCGCGCTCGATTACCTACAGTCGATGAACCAGAACGCCAAACATTGCTGGGTCGCCGGTTTCTCGTTTGGTGCATGGATCGGGATGCAGCTTTTGATGCGTCGGCCGGAGATCACCGGATTTATTTCGGTGTCGCCGCCTGCGAATATGTACGACTTTTCGTTTCTGGCACCCTGCCCGGCTTCGGGTCTTGTAATCAACGGCACTGCCGACCGGGTTGCGCCACCGCGCGATACCCATACGCTTGTCGAGAAGTTGCACGAGCAAAAGGGCATCACGATCACCCATCAGGAGATCGAGGGCGCCGGGCATTTCTTTGAAGATCCGCACATGGAAACGATGATCGGCAACACTTCAGAATATGTGACCAGACGTCTGACCGAAACGTCGCGCTAAGGCGAAGGACCTTTCCATGATGAATTCGGCTTAGCACCGCTGCCATTTGGTATGCGGTGGTATACCGACTTTCCATTAGACGCCTGTTGCGGTACCGATCCTGCAAGTCCACCTCTGTGGTCCGAGGGAGCGTTCGCACATGTCTAAGATCAAAGTTGAAAACCCTGTTGTCGAGCTTGACGGCGACGAGATGACCCGGATTATCTGGGATTTCATTAAACAAAAGCTGATCCTGCCCTATCTCGATATTGATCTGCTTTACTACGATCTGAGCATACAAGAGCGCGATCGCACCGAAGACCAGATCACCATTGATGCGGCGGAAAAGATCAAAGAGGTCGGCGTCGGCGTCAAATGTGCGACGATCACGGCTGACGAAGGTCGCGTTGAAGAGTTCGGCCTAAAGAAGATGTGGCGCAGTCCGAACGGGACCATCCGTAATATTCTGGGAGGTGTCGTGTTTCGCGCACCGATCATTTGCAAAAACGTCCCACGCCTTGTGCCGGGATGGACGCGTCCCATTGTCATTGCACGCCACGCTTATGGCGATCAGTATCGGGCCACAGATATGAAATTTCCCGGCCCCGGAACGCTGTCGATGAAATTCGTCGGTGATGACGGTGAAGTCATTGAACATGAGGTTTTCAAGGCGCCGTCTTCGGGCATCTACATGGGGATGTATAACCTTGATCACTCGATCATTGATTTCGCCCGGGCCACGTTCAACTACGGGCTGTCGCTTGGGTGGCCGGTGTATCTTTCCACGAAGAATACCATTCTGAAACAATATGATGGTCAGTTCATGATCCTGTTTCAGAAGGTATTTGATGAAGAGTTCGCGGACCAATTCAAGGAAGCCGGGATTTACTACGAGCATCGTCTGATTGACGACATGGTGGCGTCTTCGATGAAGTGGTCCGGTGGGTATGTCTGGGCGTGCAAGAACTACGACGGCGACGTGCAGTCTGACACGGTGGCGCAAGGGTTTGGCAGTCTCGGATTGATGACCTCCATCCTGATGACCCCGGATGGAAAAATCGTAGAATCGGAAGCGGCGCATGGCACCGTGACGCGTCACTATCGCCAGCACCAGAAAGGCGAGGCGACGTCGACCAACTCGATTGCGTCTATCTTCGCGTGGACTGGTGGTTTGAAGCACCGCGCGACACTGGATGACAATGCAGCGTTGATGTCGTTTGCCGAGACGCTTGAAAAAGTCATCGTCGACACCGTGGAAGCCGGGTTCATGACCAAGGATCTTGCGCTTTTGGTTGGACCTAATCAGCGTTGGTTGACGACCTCCGGTTTCCTTGAGAAAATTGATGAGAATCTTCGGAAAGCGTTGAGCTAGCCTCGAGCTAGCCTCATCTGAACTAAGTGTCGCCGGGGTCCCACAGGGGCGGCGGTACTTTTGGTCGCCAGCCTTTTCGCGCTGAAAATGGGTGTTGTCGCGCGCCAAAGTTTCGATATGTTTTTCCGCACCGGTGTAAGTCTGCAGGTCGTGAGTGCGATCGCGATAGGCCTTACGATGTCCTTCGGCTACGACGTTCTTGTGGCACTTGGGTTAGTCCTTATGCAGGCCAAGGTCGTGGCGCAAAAATTAGTCGCGGTCGAGCTGCCGTCCGTCCTCGCGTAGCTTAAGGCAGTAAGCTCGACGATCCTTCCTATCGAGTTGTTGAAGAAATGGCCGATGACGACGGCACTGCCGCTTTTGGTCGGCAAGGCGCTTATGCACAAGCTCGACACGTTTTTGTCGCGCTATCGCGACGCGATCTTCCGCCAGTATGATGGATCGATTAGTTGGCATAACGCCTTGGGTTGGCACGTGGAAATCGTTGCCCCTTTGATAGTCGTGTTCGCCGCACTTGGACTATCAGTATCATCGGTCCGGCTTTGGGTGATCCTGGTTTCTGTCAAATTGCCGTTCTGGCTTGTCGCTGCATTTAGCTCAGGAGTGCGGATGACATGGGCGACGATCGAAAAATAGAGTTCAAAACGGTTGCGTTTTTTTCGGCTTGGCTTGCTCTGGCGCGTGATCCAAAGGCGCCTGCCAAAAGGGTATCTCGAGCGGAAACGGGGGATTGATTTCCGCGTGGCGCGGATCGTTGTGCGGCAAAGGTGGCTGACGGTTCGCCAACTTGCTGATTGCAAGGACAGCCTTTCGCTCCGCAGCGCGGTCATTCGTGCTCGGTGACGTCAAAAAGGCGACGATTAACTTTTGTTAATCCGCCGGGACTTCGACTGCCGTGACCTCCCGCGTCGAGGAAAACCCCGCAGCACCGATAAAGCGTGTCGTAGTGTCGGTGTCCGTCAACACGATTGTCTCATCGAAACCTATAACACCGCTTAACTCCGCGCCAGCGTCACCGTAAAAGACCGCGCCAAGGCTTGTCGCGGATTTGCAGTCCGCACCGGCCTCGCAAATCATGTCTGGCGCCGCCGCAAAACCGTTCCCGTTAATGGCCGCATTAACGAAAATCATGGAGTATTGGTCACGTTCGACCTTGGGGTCGAAAAAGCCGTTCAACTGACCGGACGGAGGATTGTAACCGATTATTGACCGTGGCCTCGGT
>NZ_JBVCWP010000035.1:0-23183 GCF_057460485.1 Boseongicola sp. | reverse complement strand
TTTTGATTTAAGGGGGCGGATTTGGCGGCTTCAGGCAAAGACGATGTGTTTACGCCATGGACGGATGCGGGAGCGACCCCGCTGATCCGGATTGATCAGGTGACCAAGCGCTTTGGCGACTTCACCGCGATCGACAATGTTTCACTGGACATCTATCCGCAGGAATTCTTCGCGCTTTTGGGCCCGTCGGGGTGTGGCAAGACCACTTTGATGCGGATGCTGGGAGGGTTCGAGACGCCTTCTTGCGGGGTGATTTCAATCGACGGGCAGGACATGTCGTCGGTGCCACCCAACAAGCGCGCGGTGAACATGATGTTCCAGTCCTATGCGCTGTTTCCGCATCTAAGCGTTTGGGACAACATTGCATTCGGGCTGCGACGTGACGGGCTGGACAAGGACCGGGTTGCTGCGCGGGTCGAAGAGATGCTGAAGCTGGTGCAGCTTTCACAGTTTGCCAAACGTAAACCGCATCAGATTTCAGGCGGTCAGCGCCAGCGGGTCGCTTTGGCGCGGTCTTTGGCGAAGGCTCCCAAGCTGTTGTTGCTGGACGAGCCGTTGGGGGCTTTGGACAAAAAGCTGCGGCAGGAAACGCAGTTCGAGCTGATGGACATTCAGGAGAAGACCGGAACGACCTTTGTGATTGTGACGCACGATCAGGAAGAGGCGATGACGGTCGCAAGCCGCGTTGCGGTGATGAACAACGGTCAGCTTATTCAGGTGGAAACGCCCGAGGTGATTTATGAACAGCCAAATTCGATTTATGTCGCTGATTTCATTGGCGATGTGAACCTGATCGAGGGGACGGTTTCGGCCTTGGGCGAGGGGGCTGAACTGGCTTGGGCCGAGGGGCGCACACCGCTGATCGGACAGCCGGGGGCTGCTTTGACCAAGGGGCAAGGCGCGACCTTTGCGATCCGGCCTGAGAAGATTGCGATCTCGGCGGACGAACCACAGGATCGTCGCAACCGGGTGCAGGGAAAAATTCTCGATATCGGGTATCTTGGCAACCTTTCAACCTATCACGTGGAGCTGCCGGAAGGGCCGGTGGTGAAATGCGAGATCGGCAACCGGTCCCGGATCGAGCGGCGTGATTTCACTTGGGAAGACGAAGTCTGGCTCAGTTGGAGCAACACCGCCGGGTTGGTGTTGGCGCGATGAAACGGCTTCTGATTGGTGTTCCTTTCGTTTGGCTTTTCGTGCTGTTTCTGGTGCCGTTCGGGATCGTTCTGAAGATCTCGCTTTCGGACATTGATCTAGCTATTCCACCCTATACGCCGACTTTGGAAGTCTCGGATGGATGGGCGGGGGTCGCTGCGTTTTTCAGCGCGCTTGATCTTGAGAACTATATTTTCCTGACCAGCGATGATCTCTATTGGAAGGCCTATCTGTCGTCCTTGCAGATTGCGTCGATCTCGACGTTTTTGACGCTTCTTGTTGGATTTCCAATTGCTTACGCAATGGCGCGCGCGGCGGAGGAATGGCGGCCTGCGCTGTTGATGCTGGTCATTCTGCCGTTCTGGACAAGCTTTCTGATCCGCGTTTATGCGTGGATTGGCATTCTTTCGACGGAAGGGTTTTTGAACCAGTTCCTTTTATGGACCGGCGTCATCTCGGAGCCGTTAACGATCCTTAACACCAACACGGCGGTCTATATCGGCATCGTTTATACCTATCTGCCTTTCATGATCCTGCCGATCTACGCGACGCTGGAAAAGATGGATGCGTCCCTATTGGAAGCAGCCGAGGATTTGGGCTGTTCTCGGATGCAAGCGTTTTGGCTGATCACACTGCCGCTGGCGCGGCCCGGCGTGGTGGCAGGGTGTTTCCTAGTGTTCATTCCAACGCTGGGCGAGTTCGTAATCCCATCGCTTTTGGGCGGTTCGGACACGCTGATGATCGGCAAAGTGTTGTGGGAGGAGTTCTTCAATAACCGTGACTGGCCGGTGGCAAGTGCCGTGGCGATCATCCTGCTGTTGATCCTGATCATCCCGATCATTTTGTTCCAGCGCAACCAGCAGATCAACAAGGAGGCACAACAATGAAGCGTCTGTCTGCCTTCAATGTTGTCTCGCTGACGCTTGGTTTCGCATTTCTTTACATCCCGATGCTGATCCTTGTGATCTACAGCTTCAACGAGTCCAAGCTGGTCACGGTCTGGGCCGGGTTTTCGACCAAGTGGTACGGAGAATTGCTGCAGAACGATGCGATGATCGATGCAGCATGGGTGACGATGAAGGTGGCGTTTTTCTCGTCCACACTGGCGACGGTTCTGGGCACGATGGCAGCGTATGTGTTGGTGCGGCGAGGGCGGTTTTACGGGCGCACAGTGTTTTCCGGCATGATCTATGCACCGCTGGTGATGCCCGAAGTGATCACCGGACTCTCGCTGCTTTTGTTGTTTATTGCCATCGGGATGGATCGCGGCGTGTTGACGATTGTATTGGCGCATACGACGTTTTCGATGTGCTATGTGTCGGTTGTTGTGTCGTCGCGGTTGATAAGTTTCGACGACTCGCTGGAAGAGGCCGCGCTGGACCTTGGGGCGTCGAAGTTTGAGGCCTTCCGCCTTGTGACGTTGCCAATTATTGCGCCTGCGGTGATTTCAGGCTGGTTGCTGGCGTTCACGTTGTCTCTGGATGATCTGGTGATTGCGTCCTTCGCAGCCGGACCATCGTCAACGACCTTGCCGATCAAGATTTTCTCATCCGTTCGATTGGGCGTCAGCCCCGAGATAAATGCGCTGTCGACGATCATTATCGCGATTGTGACTGTGGGTGTTTTGACCGCGTCGATCGTGTCCAAGCGGCAAATTACGCGGCGATTGCAAGAAGAGGCGCAGGCGGGCTGAGGCGCCTAAATTGGCGGGCCTGCCTGTTTTTATTGCATTTAAATTCCTGTTGGTGCAGCCTTCCGGGACGCGTTTCAGGTAAGCTAGTTAAAAGACGTTTTAGAGTAAGGCTGGGGAAGCAGTTGTTATGCTAGTGAATATGATTGATCTGCGCGAGCGGGAGTACCGCTGGTCGCGCGTGATGGCCGTTTTGGAAAGTGCAACAAAGAACAATGAAGCAGAACACGCGGATCAGGTGAAGCCCGGTTTAGGGATCGAGATTGATTACGCGGAACGCGTCGGGATTTCTGTGCGTGAAGCTGTGCTTTGGGCCGAAAAGACCGACGGGCCGCTGACGCTTTATCTTTATGATCACGAGGACGACAAGGCGGGCGAGGCCTGATCAGGGCTCGGTTGGCCTGTGCACGGTTGCAGGTCGGGTGAGGTCGTCGAGCATCGGGGAAATATCCTCGATGTGCTCTGCGATGACGTGCGTCACGCCGCCTTCGCGCTGCACGCGCCCCGTTACTTTCAGCGCGCGCCCCGAGATCACTGCGCGGCGGAAGCGCTCGTACATTTTGCGCCAGACAATCACATTGGAAATGCCGGTTTCGTCTTCCAGCGTGATGAAGATCACCCCCTTGGCGGTGCCGGGGCGTTGGCGCACCAAAACAAGGCCTGCCACCGCGACCCGTGCGCCACCCGGTGGCAGATCAAGTTGGTCGTGGGGCAGGCAGGCCGGTGGTCGGTGCCATGTGGGTGGGCCAGGATTTTCCATGAGAACAAAGATAGAACATTTAAGTGTTCGCGCAAGGCTTTGTGAGCAAGGCTCAAAAAGGGTGGAAAGGGACGCTTTGCAAGGCTAGGTAGTCGGCGACACACCTAAGAGGACGATCATGGCCAAGATTACTTACATCGAGCACGGCGGCAAAGAACACGTCGTTGACGTACCCAACGGGCTTACCGTCATGGAAGGCGCGCGCGATAACGGCATTCCGGGAATTGAAGCGGATTGCGGCGGTGCCTGTGCCTGCTCGACCTGCCACGTTTATATTCATGCGGACTGGGTTGAAAAGCTGCCTGCGAAGGACGCGATGGAAGAAGACATGCTTGATTTCGCGTTCGAGCCAAGCGCCGAACGCTCGCGTCTGACCTGTCAGTTGAAGGTCTCGGACGCGCTTGACGGGCTTGTCGTGCAAATGCCCGAGAAGCAGATCTGATGTGGCGCCTGGCCGCTCTGGTCGCAGTGCTTGCGGCACCAGTAATGGCCGAAGGTGTGCGCGAGGCGCGCTACGATGAGCCGACCACGCGCTATGCCCACGGCGTGTTGGGCGACGCAATCGAATGGGGCGCTTTGGTCATGGAGACAGAAGGTGGGCGCACCGTCCGTTTGGTTCTGCCACAAGAGCGCGTCTTTGAAGACACAGTACCGCGCCTGTTCGATGTGGACGGGGATGGCGAAAACGAAGTGATCGTTGTCGAAAGCCACCAAAAGGTCGGCGCCCGCTTGGCGATCTATGATCCGGACGGATTGGTTACTGCGAACGAATATATTGGCCGGCCGAACCGCTGGCTTGCGCCCATCGGTGTCGGGGCCGCGGATTTCGACGGGGACGGGCGTATCGAGCTGGTCTATGTCGACCGCCCGCACCTGGCCAAGACGGTCCGCGTGTTGCGGTTTCAGGATGGACAGCTGAAGTTCGTGGCAAGCTTTCCAGGAGTGACCAACCACCGGATTGGCGAAAGCGACATTGCCGGCGGCATCCGCGATTGTGGGCAGGGCCCTGAGATGATCGTCGCTTCAGTGAATTGGGAGCGCGTTCTGGCGCTTGGGTTTAAGGGGCTTCGGTTCTCGCTGGACGATCTTGCACCACACGAAGGCCGGGAGAGTTTCGCGCGCGCAATGGCCTGCGAGTGACGCGCCTTATGCGGCTTTGCTTCGGGCGGTGATCCTCGACGGTCATGGCAAGCTGGCGATGCGCGATATTGTGCAGCTTTGCGAAAAGGCCGGATTTGCTGGTGCGCGCCCCTATATCGCCCGCGGGGAACGCGGTGTTTTCTCAGATTTAGACGCAAGGACGGTGAAGGCGACTTTGGAAGCCGCATGCAGGCGTTCACGGGCGCTTTGGTGCCGGTCATGATCCGAAGGTCGGCGAGATCGAGGCGGCGTGGCGGGCCTGTCCGCTCTACGAGGCTTTCGGAAATCAGGCGGCGCTGATGTTTCTGGATGCCGCTCCACCACGCAATGCCTTGGACACTGTGACGGCACAACTTGCTTTGGGCGTGCGCGAGATAAGGGGCATTTCCAAAGCGGAATGGAACGCTTGCGGCTTAAGATCAAAACCGCCGCGCCGGGGACCACGCGCAATATGAATTTGATGAAACGGTTGGTGGCGATGGCGAAGGCCGCGTTGACTTAGCCCTGTGGCATCGCCAGCGAGATCGTGCGCCCGCCTTTTTGGTACTGCAATGCAGAGTCCGAAATACCGGCGATGATGCCGCCGTCTACTCTGTCCCCGACCTGCACTTTCACGTAACGACCTGACGGCAATCGCACCAGCGCACGGCGGTCCGAAGGACGCCCGAACACGCCTACAAGGTTGATGCGGTTCAGGCTGATGGCTTCTTCGACGGTGGCCTGACGCGCGACCGAAACATTGGACGGGATCGCAAGGCGCGGAGAGTTTTGCGGGCGTGTAGCTTCTTGTGCGGCGACCTCGTCGGCCAGAGCGGCTTCAATCGCGCCACTGGTGTCTGGTGTGAGGGTCGCAACCGTCCGGGCCTCGCGTTCGCGCTGCAACTGGATCAGACCGGAGGCGACGATGGCGTCGAAATCACGCGGCTTGCCGCGCGGTGAGGCGGAAGTTGCCACAGCAAGATCGCTTGGCGGATTGCCCGCGCGCACAACAAGCGCTTCGATCTGGGCCGATTGGGGACGCGTTCCGGGGCGGATTTCGCCAAGCTCGTCGCGCGTGCGGTCACCAAATTTCTGACGCTCGATTTCCGTCATAAACTCGCTGGGACGACGGCGCGGCGCGGTGTCTGGCAAGGCGGCCGCAAGTTCGGTTTGGATCAGTTCGACGGGGCCGAGTGCTTCTGGCGCGACTGTCTCGACGACTTCGGGTTCAGGCTCGGGTGGCTGTGTGACCAGTGGGGCTCCGATTTCTGCCGCCGTAACAGTCACGGGGCGCGTATTCGAAACCGTCGCTACCAGTGCGGCAAGCTGGGTTTCTTCCGCGATGACGTTCGGCTCTGTGGCTTCGGAGACCTGCGGTGTGGCTTCCTCGACGGGTGCCACATAGACTTCAGGCGCTTCCGTTTCGACAGTTGGCAGAAGGGCCGCACCTTCGTCCGCTGGAGCGATCAGGCTGGCGGCACCTTCGGAGCTGCTGATCGGCTCGAAGGCGGCAATTGTGCCAAGGCCGGGGCTGTCGAGAATTGTGATGCTGTCGGGCACGAAGGCCACGGGCATATAGTCTTCGATCGCGTCCAATGTGCCTGGGCGCGGTTCCAGCCATGCGATTGCGGGCCGGGGGTCGACTGTGATCGCTTGGAGGTCGGTTGGGGTGCCGAGGGGTGTTGCGGCGTTTGGCGCAGGGATTATGGCCCAGGCAAACGCAGGCGCGGTTTCCGGCAAGACAGGCGCGCTGGGCGTATCGGACACGTCGGCAATATCGGAAGGAAGCGGAGATGCCTCGGGTGTGGTGTCTTCCACTGGCGGCGGTGCGACTTCGGCAATTTGCACGTCCGCAGGCGTGGTCGCCTCGTTCGCCTCGGGCGACACAAGCGACGTTTCCGGGGTCGAGGGCAGTATCGTCCAGATGACAATCGCAATCACAATCGACAACACGGCGGCAATTGCGGCCAGTGCCGGGGTCGGCAGGGCGCGGTCGCGGTGGCGGATTTCGACCGATGGAGTGGCGGTCAGACTGGCCGCGCGGGCTGCGGCGGCCGACGCGCCGACGTTGGTGACAACACGCGGCTGGGACGTGGGACGCGGCAATGGCGTGCCCGGATTAAGCGGTGGCAATTCGGTTTCGGGCAGTTGCAGAACCGGCGTCGGGTCATCGACCTTCACCACCGGGCCATCGTCCACCGCAGTCACGTTTGGCGCGTCTTTCAGCATCAATGGCGGCACGGTTTTGCGCCCCGTAGAAAAAGCGGCGGCGGCGGGTTCATCGTCGCTAAATCCGTCTTCGGAGGCGATTGCCGCGCGCTCGACAAAGACCGGAGGGCGCGGGAAATCGTCCGGCGTTGCCAGCGAGGAAAACGCGCGGACGGTCAATCCACCCTTGGTCACAAAGGCTTCGGCTTCGTCCAGAGTCTGACGCGCAATTGCCGCGACGCGCGCGGTGCCGGGGGCCGTGGTGGCCCAGTCGATTTCAAGATCGGCAAGGTCATAGGGCGTGCGCCCTTCCATGGCGGCATTGATCTCTGCCACATCAGGTGTGTCGCTGGTTACCTTGACGTCGGTATAGAGAATTTGGTCGCGGGGCAGGAAGATATCAACAGATGCCGGCGTTTCAACTCGTGCCACAAGGTCGGCCAGGCGCGCCTCGATATCGTCGCCTTCCAGCTTTTGAACGACAAATTCCTGCCACTCGCCAGAGCGGTGGCGCAAGAGGCGTACCGCCTCCATTGAAAGATCAAAACCCCAACGCTCTGACATGTCGAAGAGATACCATGTGACCTGCCCGGCGTCACGATCCAGAATGATGATAATTGTCTTGTGCGAGAATTCGCCGACGAGGGTGTGAAACGGTGCAAATAGGGTGCAAACTGAGCCTGAATTTGAGTTTTGGAGCGGAGGTGCGTGATGCGGATTTTATGGATGGTTTTTGTGGCGTTAATTGCGGTGTCGCCGCAGGTGGCGCTGGCGGAAGACACTGAACGAGAAATCGTCGTCAGCGGTGAAGGCACGGTTTCGGCTGCGCCAGATATGGCGACAGTGTTTGTCGGTGTCTCGCGGCAGGCGCGGCGGGCCGGTGACGCATTGCAGGAGGCCTCGGAAGGGGCGGCGGCGGTATTGGCGCGCCTGGAATCGGAAGGCATTGCGCTGCGCGATATCCAGACCCGCAACATCGGGCTTTCGCCGCAATACGCACGCAGCAACGATGGCTCCCCGCCGCGTGTGACCGGCTATGTAGCGTCCAACGATCTGATGGTGCGGGTCCTCGACATTGACCGGCTTGGCACGGTTCTGGATGCAATTGTTGCCGACGGCGCGAACGCGATGAATGGGCTATATTTCGATATTCAGGAACGCGGTGATCTCGAGCAAATAGCGCGCGCGCAAGCGGTTGGCGTGGCGCGCGAAAAAGCTGAAGTGCTGGCCGAAGCAGCTGGTGTGACCCTTGGGGCGGTCCTTACGATTTCCGAAGGCGGGGCGGGTCCAGCCCCGTTTGCGGCTGACCGGGGCTTGATGATGGAAGCGCGGTCTGCGGTGCCGATCGCAGGCGGCGAAATTGACATCCGTGCGACCGTGACGATCGTCTTCGCAATTGCAGACTAAGGATAGGGATTAACGAAGATGAAGGCGGCAATATACAAATCGACGGGACCTGCGGCAGAGGTGTTGACCCTGTGCGACCTAGCTGATCCGACGCCCGGCGCGGGCGAGGTTTTGGTGCGGATAGCGGTATCTGCGGTGCATCCCTCGGACGTGAAGTCGCGGGGCGGTGCGCGAGGCCCATTGGCGTTCCCGTATATTGTGCCGCAAAGCGATGGCGCGGGGCGGATTGTGTCCGTGGGCGCGGATGTTGATCCCGCGCGGGTTGGGCGGCGTGTTTGGCTTTGGAATGCAGCGTGGAAGCGCGCGCATGGCACGGCGGGCGAGCTGGTGGCCTTGCCGTCCGAGCAGGCGGTGGATTTGCCAACAGGCGTTGATTTCGAGACCGGCGCGACTTTAGCCATCCCTGCGATTACGGCGCATCGGTGCTTGTTTTCTGACGGTCCGATTGAGGGGCAGGTGGTGCTCGTCACAGGGGGGGCCGGGACGGTCGGCAGTATGGCGATCCAGATGGCCAAGCGTTGTGGCGCGAAGGTGATCGCGACCGTCAGCAACTCGGAAAAAGCATTGCATGCCAAAGAGATGGGCGCGGATCACGTGGTGAACTACCGCGATGCAGATGCGGTGGATCAAATCAAGCAGGCGGCTGGCTCCGGTGGCGTGGATCGGATTGTCGAGGTAGAATTTGGCGGCAATTTAGACATCACGCAGGCCGTAATTGCCGAAGGCGGAACGGTTGCATCCTATGGCTCGATGGCGGTCCCCGAGCCGGTTTTGCCGTTCTATACGTTCATGTTCATGAATCTTAATTTGCGCACGGTGCTGGCCTATTCAATCCCGAATGCGGCGCGTGCGAAAGCCGTGGCGGACATTGCGGAATGGCTGGCGGATGGCACATTGAAGGGTGTCGTTGCGAAGACGTTCAATCTGGACGACATTGTCGCGGCGCATCAATCCGTCGAAGCTGGGACGCGCATCGGCGTGACTTTGGTGCGCATCGCGTCCGACGTCTAACGCAATCGCGCCGCGCGGGGGCTAAGGCCGAACGTCTCGCGGAATGCGCGCGAAAACGCAGCGCCGTTGTCATAGCCGGATCGTGTTGCAACCTCGGACAAAGACAGCGTCGTGTCCTCAACTAGATTGCGCGCTGCGTTAAGGCGGATGCGTTGGTAGACCTTGCGCGGCGGCGCGCCGAACGCCTGATTGAAGCGACGTTCCAGATCGCGTTGGCGGCATCCAGCGCGCTTCGAAATTTCGGCCAGCGGCAAGGGCATTTCAATATTCGCCTCCATTTCGGCCAAAGCGCGGCGAATGCGGCGATCCCCGCTGGGCGGCTCAAGGGGCCCGGATGTGGTGGCGTCGGGGGCGGAAAACAGGGCCGCTATACGCAGAGTCAGGGCGGTGCCGTGGCGGTGCGCGATCAGGTGCATCATCAATTCAAACGCCGTGACTGCGCCGCTGGCCGTCAGCCGATCGCCGTCATCGACCCAACGTTGCCGCACGATATCAACCTGGGGGAAAGCCTCAGAAAAAGCCTCGATCTCATCGTAGTGGATGGTGGCGCGCTTGGCCTCCAACAGGCCGGCCGTTGCCAAAAGCCACGCGCCTCCATCAAGCCCGATCATTTTGTCATAGCGGGTTGAGGCTGCGCGAAGTTGCCGCGATAGCGCGTCAGTGGCCAAAGCCCTGTAGCCATAGCTTGGCAAGACGATCAAAGCAGCGCCGCGGTCGGTCGGATCAAGCGCGCTGTCTGGCACGACAGTCATGCCGGCCGAGCTTTGTACCGCCGCGCCGTCGCGGGTGACGATTTTCCACGCATAAGCGGGTGTGCTGAGAAAGGTGTTGGCCGCGCGCAGGGGTTCAAGCGCATTGGCCAGCACCTGATTTGAAAAGCGGTCGAACAAAAGGAAAGTGAATTCAGCCGTCTCATCGTTTGGAATTGTCCATTCGCGCATAGTTATGACTAAAACAGCAAAGTCGTAGCCGTCAATCGGCATAGAGTTTCAAACAACAAAGGGAGGACAGACATGCCGCTTCAAATGAACCGCGAGGTCTTCATTACCTGTGCCGTAACCGGATCGGGTGCCACTCAGGATCGCAGCCCGCATGTGCCGCGCTCCCCAAAACAGATCGCCGACAGCGCGATTGCAGCCGCCAAAGCAGGTGCGGCAGTGGTGCATTGTCATGTGCGGGACCCCGAAACCGGCGCGCCGTCGCGCGATCCGAAAATGTTTCGCGAAGTGACGGATCGCATCCGCGAGGCCGACACGGATGTGGTGCTGAACCTGACGGCGGGCATGGGTGGCGACATCACATTCGGCTCGGTCGAGGCACCGCTGCCGGTGAATGCTTCCGGCACCGATATGGCGGGCGCTACCGAGCGCGTCGCGCATATCGCCGAATGTCGGCCCGAGATTTGCACGCTGGATTGTGGCACGATGAATTTTGCCGAAGCCGATTACGTGATGACCAACACGCCCGGCATGCTGCGGGCTATGGGCACGATGATGACCGAACTTGGCGTCAAACCCGAGATCGAAGCCTTCGACACGGGTCATCTGTGGTTTGCAAAGCAGTTGGTCGAAGAAGGCATTCTGTCCTCACCCGCCTTGGTGCAGCTTTGCATGGGCGTGCCTTGGGGCGCGCCGGATGATCTGAATACCTTCATGGCGATGGTGAACAATGTGCCGGTTGGATGGACCTATTCGGCGTTCGCGTTGGGCCGCAATCAAATGCCGTATGTCGCCGCCTCTGTCCTTGCGGGGGGACATGTTCGGGTGGGTCTTGAAGACAATCTAATGCTTGGACGCGGGCAGTTGGCGACGAATGCCGAACTGGTCGCGCGCGCGGTCGAGATTATCGAAAGCCTTGGCGCGCGGGTGATCGGGCCCGAAGATGTGCGCCGGAAGCTGGGCCTCACGAAGCAGGCGCAACGTCCATGAAGCGCGTGCTAATATACGGCGACAGCAACACCTTTGGCACCGGGCCGATGGCGGCCTTGAAGGATGATACGACCCTACCGCGCGGCGCACGCTGGGGCGATGTCCTGGGGGCCGACCTTGGGCTCGGCGTCGAGGTCGTAACCGAAGGTTTGCCGGGGCGCACAACTGTACACGATGATCCGGTCGAGGGGGCCTATCGCAACGGATTACGACCGCTTCGTGCGATCTTGGAGTCTCATAAGCCTCTAGATTTGCTGATAATTTGCCTAGGCACGAACGACGCGAAGAACCGCTTTGGCTTGAACGCCACCGACATCGCTTTAGGTGTTGCGCGTCTTGTGCGGGAAGCGAAGGCTCTGGACGTCACCGACAAGATTTTGGTGATCTGTCCGCCCGCCGTCCAAGAACGCGGTGATCTTGCCGCGATTTTTGAAGGGGCCGAGGCACGCAGCAAAGCTCTGCCAGAAGCGATGGAGCGCTTTGCTGGTGAAAATGGCGCTTCGTATTTTGACGCCGGGCAGGTGATCTCGGTCGATCCGATCGACGGCGTCCACTGGAACGCCACGTCCCACACGAAGCTTGGGCACGCCATCGCGCCTGTGATCCGCGCGTTGCTTGGATGAGCCGCCGCGTCGTCATCACAGGCGGTGCCGCAGGGATCGGCGCGCGGATTGCCGAACGTTTTGCTGACCTCGGTGACCAGGTCGCGATTTGCGATGCTGATGCGCAAGCCGTTGCCGCCTTCGCTGACGCACATCCCACTATTCGCGCCCGTGTGGCGAATGTCACCGACGCCGAAGCGGTGGATGCGTTCCTCGGCGAGATTGAAACGGATTGGGGGGGCGCCGATGCGGTCTTTGCCAACGCAGGCACCGGCGGCCCCGCCGCGCGCATCGAAGATATCTCGCCCGAGGATTGGCGCGCCTGCCTTGCCGTTAACCTTGATGGCGCGTTCCTGACCTGCCGCTGGGCTGCGCGGGTGATGCGGGCGCAAAGGTCCGGGCTTATTGTGTTGACCTCGTCCACTTCGGGCCAGTGGGGCCACCCGCATCGCTCGCCTTACGCGACCGCGAAATGGGGCATTCTGGGCCTGATGAAAACGCTTGCGATGGAACTTGGCCCCGCAGGCGTGCGCGTCAACGCGATCTGTCCCGGCGCGGTCGAAGGCGAGCGGATGGAGCGGATGCTGGCCAACCAATCGCGCGCCAGTGGACGCAACGCCGACACCATCCGCGCGGCCTATGCGGACGGCACCAGCCTGCGCACTTGGGTTACGGCGGATGACATCGCAGAAGCGGGCGTCTGGCTGGCCTCGCACGGAGCCTCCAAAGTCACCGGGCAAGCCCTGACAATCGACGGACATACGGAGACGAATAGCGCATGAAAACAGCAGCGATTATCGGAGGCGGCGTGATCGGCGGCGGATGGGCCGCGCGGTTCTTGCTGAACGGCTGGGACGTGTCGGTGTTTGACCCCGACCCGGAAGCAGAACGTAAAATTGCCGAGGTACTGGCGCAGGCACGCTGGGCGTTGCCGATGCTGTATGACCGCGCGCTGCCCGCCGAGGGACAGCTGATCTTCGCGGCCACGCTGGAAGAAGCGGTAACCGGCGCGGACTACATTCAGGAAAGCGTGCCGGAGCGGATTGATCTGAAACACCAGGTCTATGCCCAGATTGCGGCAGCAAATTCGGATGCGCCGCTTGGCTCGTCGACCAGCGGCTTTAAGCCTTCCGAGTTGCGCGATGGCATGCCAACGGGGGGGCGCATCTTTGTCGCGCACCCGTTTAATCCGGTCTATCTCTTGCCGCTAATCGAGGTCGTTCCGGGCGATGGCGCGAATGAAGACGTCGTGGCGCGCGCGCGGAATATTCTAAGCAGCGTGGGGCTTTACCCACTTGAAATTAAAAAGGAAATCGACGCCCACATTGCCGACCGTTTCCTTGAAGCGGTCTGGCGCGAGGCACTTTGGCTGGTAAAAGACGGCATTGCGACGACAGAGGAAATCGATAACGCAATCCGCTATGGCTTTGGTCTGCGCTGGGCGCAGATGGGCCTGTTCGAAACCTACCGTATCGCGGGCGGCGAGGGCGGCATGGCGCATTTCATCGCCCAGTTTGGTCCCTGTCTTGAATGGCCCTGGACCAAACTGATGGACGTGCCGGAACTGACTGACGAGTTAATCCAGAAGATCGGCGATCAATCGGATGCGCAGTCGGGGCATCTGTCTATCCGCGAATTGGAACGCCTGCGCGACACCAATTTGATCGCAATAATGCGGGCCCTGAAAGCGCGCGGAAACGCGGCAGGGGCGCTGATTGCGGACCACGAAGAGACCCTACCGCGCCCGGATACAAGCGCGGTGCCAATGATCACGATCCGCCGCGTGATCCCAATTGATTGGACTGATTACAACGGCCACATGAACGAAAGCCGCTATGGTCAGGTCTACTCGGATGCGGCCGACGAGACGATGGTCGCGTTCGGCGCAGACGCCGACTATGTGGCGGCCGGCCTTAGCTATTTTACGGTTGAAAACACGATCAAATACCTAGTGGAAGCTCATGCGGGCGACGCCTGCCATGTCACTACGCGCATCCTTTTGGCCGAGGGCAAAAAGCTGAAGCTTTTCCACGAAATGCGCCGCGATGCGGATGGCGAGGTGTATTCAACTTGTACGCAGTTCCTGCTGCACGTCAGTCTTGTGACTCGCAAGACCTGTCCGCCGCGCTCCGACGTGGCCGAGAAACTTGCCAACCTTGCCGCAACTCATGCAGAGGGCGCATCATGAACTTTGGTCTGAGTGACGAACAAACGATGATCGTCGAGACTGTGCGCAGCTTCGTTGAACGCGAGATTTATCCCCATGAAGACACGGTTGAAAAATCCGGCGAGGTGCCCGTCGATCTTGCCCGGCAGATCAAACAAAAGACGCTTGATCTTGGCTTTTACGCCTGCAACTTTCCCGAGGACGTGGGCGGCGCCGGGTTGTCTCATGTCGACTTTGCATTGGTCGAGCGCGAGTTGGGCCGCGGTTCAATGGCGCTGACGCATTTTTTTGGACGCCCACAAAATATCCTGATGGCCTGCGAAGGCGAGCAGCGGGAACGCTATCTGCTTCCTGCCGTGCGCGGCGAACGAATGGACGCACTGGCCATGACGGAACCGGGGGCGGGCTCGGATGTGCGCGGCATGTCGTGTTCGGCGCGCCGGGACGGCGGGGACTGGGTGCTGAACGGCACGAAACATTTCATATCGGGTGCCGACCACGCGGATTTCGTGATCGTGTTTGCCGCAACGGGCGAGGATCAGACGCCACGTGGGCCGAAAAAGCGGATCACGACGTTCCTTGTAGATCGCGGCATGCCGGGGTTTACGATCCGCAATGGATATGCGTCGGTCAGTCACCGCGGCTACAAAAATATGGTCCTCGATTTCGACAATTGTCGTCTGCCGGATGCACAGGTTCTGGGCGAAGTCGATGGAGGCTTTGCGGTGATGAACGAGTGGCTTTATGCCACGCGTATCACGGTTGCGACAATGGCCGTGGGCCGCGCGCGACGGGTCTTTGATATGGGATTGAACTACGCCGCCGAACGCAAACAGTTTGGGCAACAAATCGGAAAGTTTCAGGGAGTTAGCTTTCAACTGGCTGATATGGTGACAGAAATTGATGCAGCGGACTGGCTGACCTTGGCGTCTGCCTGGCGGCTTGATCAGGGGTTGCCTGCCAATCGCGAGATCGCCAGCGCCAAACTTTACGCCTCTGAAATGCTGGCGCGGGTCACGGATGCGACGCTTCAGATTTACGGCGGCATGGGGCTGATGGATGATCTACCCATTGCACGATTCTGGCGCGATGCCCGCGTCGAGCGTATCTGGGACGGCACCTCAGAAATACAGCGCCACATCATCGGGCGTGAGCTTCTGCGGCCTCTGGGGGGGTGAAGATCTTGGGCCTCCGGCGGGAGTATTTTTGCCAAGAAGAAAGACCAGACGGTCATGCGTGATCTGAAACGTCTTCTTCATCCGGAATCCATCGCGGTTTTTGGCGGGGCGTGGGCGGAAAACGTTGTTCGGCAATGCGACACATCCGGGTTTCAGGGCGCAATATGGCCGGTGCATCCGACGCGGGAGACGATTGCGGGGCGGCGGTGTTTTCGCTCGGTGGCGGAATTGCCAGGCTCCCCAGATGCGGCGTTCATCGGCGTGAACCGCCATGCTACGCTGGAAGTTATTGACGCGCTGAAACGGGCGGGTTGTGGCGGTGCAATCTGTTTCGCGTCCGGGTTTGCCGAGACGGGCGACCATGATCTGCAAGCGGATTTTGTATCCCGCGCGGGCGATATGCCGGTGCTGGGGCCGAACTGCTACGGCGTGATCAATAGCCTTGATGGGGCGACGATCTGGCCGGATCAACAGGGCTGTCGTCCGGTGGCGCGTGGGGTGGCGATCCTGACGCAGTCGTCCAATATCGGAATGACTCTGACGATGCAGCAGCGTGGTCTTCCAATCGCTTATCTCGCCTGCCTTGGAAACGCTGCGCAGACCGATTTGGCCGATTTGGCCGAGGCGATGTTGGCGGATGACCGGGTCACCGCGCTAGGCGTCTATATGGAGGGCGTTGGCGATGCGCGCGCTTTCGCGCGTGTGGTGGTGCAAGCGCGCGCCTCTGGCAAAGGGGTCGTCGTTTTGAAAGCCGGGCGCAGCGCGAAGGGGCAATCGGTGGCGATGACCCACACTGCCTCGCTTGCGGGCGGAGGCGTGGCGTCGTCGGCTTACCTAAAACAGATCGGAGCGGGCGAGGTGCGCACGCTTCCTGAGCTGATTGAAACGTTGAAAATATGCCATGCCAATGGACCGCTTACCGCGCAGACGTTTCTTTCCGTCTCGTGCTCGGGCGGTGAGGCCGGGCTGGTTGCCGACGCCGCCGCGGCGACGAGTTTGGATTTTGCACCCGTTCCGGATGCGCAATCCGCGCGCTTGTCTGAATTGCTGGGGCCCTTGGTCACCATCTCGAATCCTTTGGATTATCATACGTTTATCTGGGGGAACGTGCCCTTGATGGCGGATGTTTTCACCACTGCAGCGAGTGGATTTGATGCGACGCTATTTGTGATTGATCAGCCGCATCCAGGCCGCTGTAATGTGTCCAGTTTCGAGCCTGCCTTCGAGGCCATGATCGCGGCGAGGGCGCAATCGGGTAGGCCGGTCTTTGCGGTAGCGACATTGCCCGACACCATCGACGAGGCGCTTTCGGACAGGCTTTTGCAGGGGGGTGTGACCCCGCTTTTGGGAATCAACGACGCGCTGGCTGCCGTGGAAGCCGCGCGAACCCCTCCGGGCACGGACGGTTGGGCGCCGTGGCGCGCGCGCGCTTCGGAGATTGGGGAGATGCTTGACGAAGCGGCAGCCAAGGCGCTTTTGGCGGCGGCGGGAATTACGGTGCCGCGCGGTGTGACCTCACCGGTGCTTGCGGGGGTCGATCCTGGCGATTTGTCGCCGCCGTTTGCGCTTAAGGGTCTTGGGTTTGCCCATAAATCCGAAGCCGCAGCCGTACGTCTGAACATCGACACACTGAAAGATTTTTCGCCAATTCACGGCGCATCGGGCTATTTACTTGAGGAAATGGTGACCGGCGCGGTCGCCGAGGTCCTTATCGGTGCGGTGCGTGATCCGGTTTACGGGGCCACCCTGACGCTTGGGGTCGGCGGGGTGCAGGCCGAACTACTGGCAGACACTGTCACGTTGATTGCGCCGGTGACGGGCGTTGAGATCGAGGCGGCATTGACACGCCTGCAGCTTTGGCCGCTGCTTGATGGCTATCGCGGGATGCCAAAAGCAGACGTCGCCGCGATCGTTGACGCTGCGCTGTCGGTGCAGGCGATGATGGCGCAGGACGGCAGCCTGATCGACATTGAGATCAACCCGCTTATGGTACGTGAAAACGGCGCTGTTGCCGCTGATGCGCTGATCCGAAAGGACTTATAATGACCGAGACTGCGATCCGCACAAGACGCGAAGGCACCATCCTTGAGGTGACGCTTGACCGGCCCAAGGCCAATGCAATTGACCTGCACACCAGTCGCGCAATGGGCGAAGTATTTCGCGATTTTCGCGATGATCCGACCCTGAGCGTGGCAATATTGCGCGCGGCGGGGGACAAGTTCTTTTGCGCCGGGTGGGATCTAAAGGCCGCAGCCGACGGCGATGCGGTCGACGGGGACTACGGCGTTGGTGGCTTTGGCGGGCTTCAGGAATTGCCGGATATGAACAAGCCGGTGATTTGTGCCGTAAACGGCATTTGCTGCGGTGGTGGATTCGAGTTGGCACTATCGTGCGATCTGATTGTGGCCTCAAGTACGGCAAGCTTTGCGTTGCCGGAAATCCGCTCTGGCACGGTGGCGGATGCGGCCTCGATCAAATTGCCCAAGCGCATTCCCTATCACGTTGCGATGGATTTGCTTTTGACTGGGCGATGGATGGACGCCGAAGAAGCCTCCCGCCTTGGATTGCTGCGCGAAGTGGTGGCGCCCGAGGAGCTGGATGATGCGATCTGGGACCTTGCTCGGCTGATCGCTTCGGGTCCGCCGCTTGTTTATGCTGCGATCAAAGAGGTTGTGCGCGATGCCGAGGATTCTAAGTTTCAGGATGCTTTAAGCCGTATAACATCGCGTCAGCTACCCACGGTAGATCGGCTATATGCGTCTGAAGACCAACTTGAGGGCGCGCGTGCCTTTGCGGAAAAACGTGACCCGGTCTGGAAGGGACGGTAGGGGGGGGCCTGCCCGCCGCGCTTAGCGCCTCCCCCGAGGTATTTATTGAAGGATGAAGGTGTAGATCATGCCCCGGATTGAAGCGATAATCTTCGACAAGGACGGCACATTGTTCGACTTTGCGGCCAGCTGGGGCGGCTGGGCAGTGACTGTTCTGGATCATATAGCAACGATCGCGCCGGATGCGGTGGGCGATGTTGCCACGGCCATTGGATTTGATCCCGTCGCGCGCGTTTTTCATCCAGACAGCGTCGTCATTGCCGGCTCAGCAGCGGACGTCGCAGTGGCGGCGGCGGCATACCTGCCCGCTGGGTTTGACCTGATTTCGGTGATGGACCGCTATGCCGTGGAAATGACGCCAGTGCCTGTTCCGGGCTTGTTTGAAGCCTTGTCCGCTTTGGGAGTGGGGCGGGTTTTGGGGCTTGTCACAAACGATTCAGAAGCACCGGCGCGGGCGCATCTGGAAGCACATGCAATTACGCATCACTTTGATTTCATTTCCGGATATGACAGCGGGTTCGGGTCAAAGCCAGAGCCGGGACAGCTGCTTGAATTTTGTGCTGCGACCGGAATGCGCGCGGGCGCAACTGCCATGGTTGGCGATAGCAGGCACGATCTGCAAGCCGGCCGCGCGGCGGGTATGACGACGATTGGTGTCCTGACGGGGCTTGCGGAGGCAGAGGCACTTACAGATCTAGCGGATGTTGTGCTGCCTGACATCGGGCATATCGCAGGCTGGCTGTCGGCGTCTTAGGGGCGGATTTCCAAAAACGACAGATTGTGTCGCGGACGCGTCGGCGATCCGACTGGGATTTTCCAAAGATGGTCTCAACCCAAGGAGATCATCATGGCCGACGTCACCGAGCGTAAACGCAGATCCGGAGGCCGGGCCGGAAACACGCGTCGCACGTCCAGCGATGTTATCCAACAGGCCCCCTGGATCATTCCTGTGAACACAGATCGCCCGACCGAACCCTTGAACGAAGAAGGCGTCGAGGCAATACACAACGGCGCGATGCGCATTCTTGAAGAGATCGGGATCGACTTTCTGAACGAAGAGGCCTTGGACCTATTCAAGGAAATCGGTGTTAAGGTTAACGGCTCGAACGTACGAATGGATCGGGAATGGGTGATGGAGATGGTGGCGAAAGCCCCGTCCGAGTTTACGATCACGCCGCGTAATCTGGACCGTCAGATCACCATCGGCGGGCGCAACATGGTGTTCGGAAATGTCTCGTCGCCGCCGAATTATTTCGATCTTGAGACGGGGAAAGTTCCAGGGACCCGCAAGCAGTGTCAAGATTTGCTAAAACTTACGCAATATTTCAACTGCATCCATTTTGCCGGTGGATACCCGGTTGAACCGGTCGATATTCACGCAAGAGACCGTCATCTGGACGTGGTTTACGATAAATTGACGCTGACCGACAAAGTCATGCATGCCTATTCGCTTGGTAAAGAGCGGGTCGAAGATGTCATCGAAATGGTTAAGATTGGGGGCGGTCTTTCGGAGGAAGAATTCCAGTCGCGCCCGCACATGTATACGAATATCAACTCGACTTCACCGCTCAAGCATGACCAACCGATGATCGATGGGTGTTTGCGTATGGTGCGGCGTGGGCAGGCGGTAATTGTCACGCCGTTTACGCTTGCGGGTGCGATGGCGCCGGTCACAATGGCCGGAGCAGTTGCCCAGTCGATCGCCGAGGCAATGGCGGCTATTGCATTGTTCCAATGGGTAAAGCCAGGCTGCCCCTGTGTCTTGGGAACCTTCACATCGAACGTCGATATGAAGACAGGCGCGCCTGCGTTCGGAACGCCCGAATACATACGCGCCACGCAGATGACGGGCCAGATGGCGCGTTTTTACGGGCTGCCGCTTAGGTCTTCAGGATCGTGCGCGGCGAACGTACCAGACGGGCAGGCGATGTGGGAAACGACCGCCTCGCTTTGGGCTGCGGTTCAATCCGGGACCAATGCCGTTTACCATGCAGCGGGATGGCTTGAGGGCGGGCTGATCGCAAGTCCCGAGAAGTTCGTGATGGATTGCGAGGTTTTAGGCCAACTCATCCGCTATTTTGATCCGGCGATCACAGCGACAACACCCGACGACATCGCGGTGGAAGCTATCCGTGAAGTTGGCGGCGAAGGGCATTTCTTTGGAATCCAGCACACCCAGGACCGCTACGAGACGGCCTTTCATCAACCTTTCTTAAGCGATTGGCGCAATTATGAAGGATGGGAAATTGCCGGTGGCATCTGGACAGCGGAGCGTGCGCATCACCTTTTCAAAGATATCGTAAACAGCTTTGAAGCCCCTCCTATGGACGTCGCCGTGCAGGATGAGCTGGCGGATTTTGTCGCTAGACGAAAGTCAGAAGGCGGTGCGCCGACCGATTTCTAAGGCGCAGTCCAGCGACAGGATGTTTCGACCGCGTGCAGGAAAGACTGCGCAGATGACCTTGCGGACATCAGCAGAAAACGGTCCGCTTCTAGTCGTATGATGAGGGCGCCTAAATGTTCCATCATCGTGCGCGCTGCGGCTCCGTTTGGGAAGGTCTGCGAATCAAGATCGAGGGGGCAGATGCGCTCCAAAGCGGCGGTCGCTCCGGCCCCGGACAGCTCAATGATGGCCCATGCGTCGGTCTGCATGGTCGTGTAGGCGACGTCGGTGAGTTCCGCCTGGACCGAGGTCTCGGACAAGCCGCCGTCTGGGGTGAACGCCAGCATCATTTGGTCCGCCGCCAACGGAATGGCACGCATCGCGCCAGCGTTCAAAGAGGCGGTCGCGCCCGGCATGGAAAGCCCCCACACATCTTTGATTTTTGCGGCAAGCGCTTCATATCCTGCATGCGGCGTTGCCACCGAAATCAACGCAATGTCAGTGCGTTCTGTCAAAACGCAGCTTGCGAAGGTAAGGTTAACGTCACCCAAAGCGGGCGCCGCTGTCAGAGGGATGTCAGCCACGTTGACGGTCTCCTTCGGGGTCGATGTGATGCGGCGAGCAGACCTCGACCATGACGTCCTGTCCACGGATCGGACTGAAGGCGCGCAGTCGTTCACCATGTCGGTCGCGCCCGCGTTTGAGGAAGCCCAAACCAATTGAATGGCCAAGCTCTGGTGAGTAAGCAACTGAGGTCATCCAGCCCTGATCGTGGGCCATATCTTCGGGGTCGCCTTCCACAAAAAAGTGCGCCCCGGCAGTCAGGAACACGTCTCGGTCAATCGGGCGAAGACCAACAAGTTGCAGGCCATCTTCGCGCACCTGTTCGGGACGGTCGAGAAGAGCGGCGCCGATGAAATCTTTCTTGCGTGAGACCATATTTCCCAGCCCGATCATCCGCGCATCGGTCTGCCCGTTCAACTCGTTGCCCGCAACATGGCCCTTTTCGATCCGCATCACACCAAGCGCTTCGGTGCCGTAGGGCGTCAGATCAAGCTCTTCGCCAGCCGCCATCATAGCGCGGATCATTGCATCGCCGTATCGGGCAGGGACCGCGATTTCATAGGCCAATTCGCCGGAAAATGAGATCCTGAACAAGCGCGCGGGTGTGCCACCAAACACGGTGCATGTCGTGCAGGCCATGAAGGGGAATGCCTCGTTTGAAAGGTCCAGATCGTCGACAACTTTTTGCATCAGCGCGCGTGATTTTGGTCCCGCAACCGAGAATTGCGCCCAGGCGTCGGTCGTTGAGATCAGATGAACGTCAAGGTCAGGCCAAAGGCATTGGCGCGCAAATTCAAGGTTGCGGAGCACCAGAACCGCGTTGGCCGTTGTCGTGGTCATAACGAAGTGCGTCTCGGACAATCGCGCGGTGGTTCCGTCATCGTAAACGGTGCCGTCTTCGCGCAACATTAGCCCATAACGGACCTTGCCAATAGGCAACTTCAAGAAGGCGTTTGCGTAGATTTTATTGATGAATTCAGCTGCATCGTGGCCCTGAATGTCGATCTTGCCAAGCGTCGTGACATCGCAAATACCGACACCGTTGCGGGTTGCCTTCACCTCGCGGTCAACACTGTCGCGCCAACTTTTTTCACCGGGACGCGCATACCATTCGGCGCGCTTCCACATGCCGGCTTCCACAAAACTCGCGCCGTTCTCATTGGCCCAATTGTGGCTTGGCGTACGACGTGTGGGGCGAAAATTCTTGCCACGCGCGCGGCCTGCGAAGGCGCCGATGGCCACTGGACTATAGGGTGGGCGGAAGATCGTCGTGCCGGTTTCGGGGATGGTTTTGCCGGACGCATCCGCCATCAGGGCAAGCCCCAGCATGTTCGAGGTTTTGCCCTGTTCGGTGGCCATTCCAAGTGTCGTGTAGCGCTTCAGATGTTCGACCGAACGGAAGCCTTCTCGGTAGGATTGTGTAATGTCCTTAGTGGTCACATCGTTCTGCAGATCGACCCACGCGCGGTGTTTACTTTCCTTAACGTGCCAGATTGGCGCCGTTGCGAAGATCTCGTCGCTGGCTCTTGGAGCGGTGCCGAGCGACCCAGACTTTCCCAGATCGGTCGCAACGCGTGTGGCCACTTCGTGTCCTTCGGCAAGGGTGGCGGCCAGCGTCATCGTGCCTGCCGCAGCCCCGGCCACGACCATTCCGGGGGGCAATTCGCCGCCCGGCACAAACGCTGCGATGTCATCGCGCCATTCAGGGCGGCCCCGGTGATGGCTGCTGAGGTGGACGTTGGGCGACCAGCCACCCGAGACGGCCAGACAGTCGGCCTCGACGTGACGACCGCGGTTCAGGAAGATGGTGTTCAAGCCTTTGCGTCCATTGGTGTTAACCACCACGTCGCCCTCGCGCGCGTCGATAATCCGTGTCACGTCTATGCCCTTGGCGCGCAAATCTTCCGCGGTCTTCAATCCGTCGTCGTTGTTGGTAAACACCGCGATCTTACGGCCCGGAGCGACGCCGAAACGGTTCACATAAGTCCGCACAGAGCCCGCAAGCATGATGCCGGGGCGGTCGTTATTGCCGAACGCCATCGACCGCTCGGTCGCGCCGGCGGCCAGAATAGCGCGCTTGGAATAGATGCGCCAAAGCACCTGCCGGGGTTTGTCACCGCTGTCGGGAAGATGGTCGGTCATCCGCTCCAATGCGCCGAAGATGCCATGATCGTAGGCGCCGT
>NZ_JBVCWP010000034.1:0-23219 GCF_057460485.1 Boseongicola sp. | reverse complement strand
TGGATGTCGTCGTGGTCGCCGATGCTGTAGGTGCGGATGGTCCGGTTAAGTTGGGCGTGCGCCCCGAGCATATGGAATTGGACGACGATGGTTCCTTGCATGTCACAGTTAAGATGACGGAACTGCTTGGAGCAAATACGCTGTTTCACGGCAAACTCACCAATCATCCCCAAAGCTTCACGATAAGTCCGCAAGGCGTGCACCCTATGAAGAGTTCAGGCCAGAAAATACGGTTTTCGGTTCAAGCTGGACAGGCCCATGTTTTTGATGCCACGAATGGGCTGCGGCGCACGGGCTGAGCAGGCCGAAGCAACGTCATTTCCCAGTGTCCATCTGCCGCCGGTGTGACGGATGGTATTAGCGCGAAACTGACGGGCAGTCCTGAAAAGAAATAATTTGCGCCAACCATCCTCGCGTGTCAGTTGGGCACAACTTTAAGGTGGAGACCTCCTCGGATGACTGACCGACTGACGATACTTTTGAAGGAACGTGACTGGCTTTTGGCCGATGGCGCCACCGGGACAAACCTGTTCAATATGGGTCTAATGGCGGGTGATGCGCCGGAGTTCTGGAACGTCAACGAGGCCGCAAAAATCAAAGCGCTCTACAAGGGCTCGGTTGATGCTGGCTCGGATATCTTTCTCACAAATACTTTTGGCGGCAATGCCGCGCGTCTGAAACTGCACGACGGGCAAGATCGTGTGTTTGATCTCAACAAAGCGGGTGCCGAGATTGGTCGCGAGATTGCTGATGCTTCGGGCCGTTCGGTGGTCGTAGCAGGCTCGGTCGGCCCCACGGGGGAAATCATGGAGCCGTTGGGGGCGCTGACTTATCCCGGCGCGGTCGAGATGTTCCACGAGCAAGCTGAGGGTCTGAAGGCGGGCGGCGCGGATGTCCTTTGGGTCGAGACCATCAGCGCGCCTGAAGAATTCCGAGCTGCAGCTGAAGCCGCCCTTCTGGCCGGCATGCCGTGGTGTGGCACGATGAGTTTCGACACGGCGGGACGCACAATGATGGGGCTGACCAGTCAGGGGCTGTCAGACCTTGTCGGCAAGCTTGATCACGCGCCTTTGGCGTACGGCGCGAACTGTGGTGTCGGCGCGTCGGATTTGTTGCGTACGATCCTTGGATTTGCAGCGCAGGGGTCCGAGACGCCTTTGATTGCAAAGGGGAATGCGGGTATTCCGAAATATGTTGACGGACATATCCACTATGACGGCACACCCGATCTGATGGCCGAATATGCCTTGCTGGCACGCAATTCAGGCGCGACCATTATTGGTGGCTGTTGTGGGACAACCCCGGATCATCTTGTGAAGATGCGAGCTGCGTTGGAAGAAACTCCAAAGGGCGAGCGCCCGACGCTTGATCAGATCACGGCAGCTTTGGGTGGGTTTTCATCCGCATCGGATGGAACAGGCGATGATGTACCAGTTTCGACGCGTCGCAGCAGTCGGCGGCGGCGCACTTAGGCGTTTAGAAGCGTCTTTGCCGCAACGCGTGCCGCATCCGTGACCGTGTCACCCGACAGCATACGCGCGACTTCATCAATCCGTTCAAGATCGTCCAGAGCGACAACTGTGGACAGGGTTGCGCCCTTGGTCACACTCTTTTCAACGCGCCAGTGATGCGCGCCCCGTGCGGCTACTTGAGGTGAATGAGTGACCACAAGCACCTGAGAATCCACCGATAATTCCGCCAACCTTCGCCCCACAGCATCGGCAGTTGCCCCACCAACGCCGCGGTCGATTTCATCAAATATAAGGGTCAGACCATCGACGCCCGAAGTAAGGCATACCTTTAGAGCCAGCAGGAACCGGCTTAACTCGCCGCCCGACGCAATCTTGTTCAAGGCACCTGAGGGCGCGCCGGGATTGGTCGCGATGGTGAAGGCGACCGTATCACGACCATCTGGCCCTGCATCCGTTTCGGCGATGTCCGTCGCGAATACAGCGCGCTCGAGCTTCAATGGAGCAAGCTCTTTGGCCATGGCCGTATCGAGCGCCTCGGCCGCCTGCGCGCGCGCCGCACCAAGCGCGTCGGCTGCGGTATCATAGACGTCTTCTGCGTCCAAAACGGCTGCTTTCAAGTCCGCAAGTTCGGCGGCACCACCATCAAGCGCGGCCAGTTTGGCACCGAGTGTTTCCGTCAGGTCCGACAAAGCGTCCGGCAATACATTGTGTTTTCGAGCAAGTGCACGGATAGCAAATAACCGCTCTTCGACGCGCTCAAGCTCGCTCACATCAAAAGCCAGCGCTTCGAGGGCGCGCGCAACCCCGTCTTCGGCGTCTCCAAGTTCGACCATAGCACGCTCTAGGGCGGCCATAGGCGTATCAAGCGCGCCCTCCGCCTGCTCTGCCGCCTCATCAAGCCATCGCGATGCATCGCGCATCATTCCTTCGGCGCCGCCTGACCCTAGAGCCGTGTACGCGCGCGTTACGTCTTCGCGGATTTTTTCAGCGCCCTGCATCATACGACGACGGCTATCAAGGCTCGCATCTTCGCCAGCGTCGGCCGACAACTCGGTCAGTTCGCCAACGGCATGGCGCAGAAAATCTTCTTCCTCGGCCAATGCCGCCGCAACCTCTTCAGCCTCGGTCAAAGCGGCACGTGCGCCCTGAAGATCACGCCAAGCCGCGCGACATCGCGCAACCAGATCGTCCAGATCACCGAAAGTGTCCAGAAGACGACGGTGGCCGCTGGGGTTCAGTAATCCGCGGTCATCGTTCTGACCGTGTAACTCGACCAAAGTGTCGGACAGCGCCCGCAACACTTCGCCAGAGGCGCGACGGTCATTTACCCAAGCGGTTTTGCGCCCGTCGCGGGCGTTTACCCGGCGCAATATCAGAGTGTCGCCGACAGGTAAGCCAGCCTCGGCAAGGACAGCACGTGCGGGATGATCCACCGTCAGATCAAACTCTGCGATGACCTCGCCCTGATCTGCCCCTTCGCGAACCAACTCGGCACGACCACGCCAACCAAGGACAAAACCAAGCGAATCCAGAAGGATAGATTTACCGGCACCGGTTTCCCCGGTCAGTACATTAAGGCCCGGCTGAAGCAACAACTCCAACCGGTCGATGATTAACATGTCTCGTATTTCGAGACTTCTTAGCATCGGATCAGAGCCACTCGCCGCGGATCACCTGTCGGAAGATCACCGACAGCCAGTTGTCTCCGGAGGTTTCAGGGCGCAAACCTTGGCCCGTCAAAAGCGCAAAACTGTCCTCGTACCAAACGGTCGACTGATAGTTGAAGCCAAGGATCGCGCCGGCGGTTTGGGCTTCATCGGTCAGACCCAGAGCAAGATGGGCTTCGACCAATCGGTGCAAAGCTTCTGGCGTATGGGTGGTCGTCTGGAAATCTTCGACGACAACGCGGAACCGGTTTATCGCCGCCACGTAGTGGCCGCGCTTTAGATAATAGCGCCCGATTTCCATTTCCTTGCCACCAAGGTGGTCAAAAGCAAGGTCGAATTTTAAAATTGCAGAACGCGCGTATTCGCTGTCTGGGTACTGTTCGATCACATCGCGAAGCGACTGAAGCGCCTGAAAGGTCAGACCCTGATCACGGCCGACATCGTCGATTTGATCGTAATAGGACAGCGCAAGGAGGTATTGCGCCCATGCGGCGTCTTCATCGGCAGGATATGTTGTGAGAAACCTTTGCGCCGAGCCGCGGCTGGCTTCGTAGTCACGATCACGATGATAAGAGAATGCTTGCATCACCAACGCCCGACGCGCCCACTCGGAATAGGGATAGAGACGTTCGACTTCTCCGAAAAAGCGCGCGGCTTCGGCGGAGTTTCCCTCAGACTCCAGCTCGAACTCCGCACGTTTGTAGAGTTCTTCCGCAGAAAAGCTTTCGAGCGGACGATCGACTTCACGTCCGCCTAACGCACCGCAGGCCGACAAGGTCAGCACGGTCACGGCAAACATCACAAAACTGCGGAGCGCAGACCCACCCAAACGCATCAAAACTCGCTTTCTATTACGAACTTATCGTGTTCGTAGCACAGAAAATTCTGGGGCAAAATGGCCAAAGGAAGCGCGAAGACGTGTCAGGCTGCAATCAGTGAATAGTCCGCATCGCTAAGACCAGAGCCTGGAAGCTGCGAAACACGGCTTGGATCACATTCGACAAGGCGAAACGACGTCGGGTCAGCGAAGACTGCGTGCAGCAGAAGGTTTGTCAGCGCATGGCCTGCTTTATCACCGGTGTAACGACCAAGAATTGGGCCCCCTGCCAGCGCAAGATCACCAAGAGCGTCAAGCATCTTGTGACGGACAGGTTCATCGTGGTGACGCATACCGCCCGGTGTCATGATGGCGTCTCCATCCACCACAACTGCCGATGTGACGTCGCCACCAATGATCTTACCTTGCGCACGCATCGCATCGATGTCGGCTTTGCGGCAGAATGTGCGACTGTCACAAAGCTCGCGCACAAAAGCACCGTTCGCCATATCAAGTGATTTTTCCTGATAGCCGATTGCGGCATCGGAGAAATCGATTTCAAAATCGATCGTGAACCGGTCGCTTGGCTCGAGCGTTGCGGAGGCATCACCGCGCGTCACGGACACCGGCTTCAGGATTTCAAGAACACGCACCGGTGCATTAAGTTGAACGAGGCCGCGCGCAAGTATGCCAGTGACGAACTGTGCAGAGGAGCCGTCCATCAGGGGCACTTCAGGGCCGTCGATTTCGACAAGGGCGTTGTGAACACCGCAGCCGGCAAGGGCGGCCATAACGTGTTCGATGGTCGAGACGCTGACGCCATCTGCATTCGCGATACGGGTACAAAGCTGTGTATCGTTCACGGCGCTCCACCGTGCTGGAACCAGTGGATCGCGGTCTTCGATATCGGTCCGGTGGAACCAGATCCCGTATTCGGCCGATGCGGGCTGGATCGTCATACGGACGATGCGCCCTGTATGCAGACCAGAGCCTGTGAAAGTCACAGATGATTTCAGAGTTGTTTGCACGATCGTACCTGTTTTTTTGGTCAGACACTGCCTCATGATCCGACAACCGTTAGCTAGGCGGGGCGCCGCGTCACCTCAACACAATCATTGTAACAGTCTGAAACATCACTGTTACATTTGGGCGAATTGCCGCCAAACGTCTGCACTACGCGCACTAAATCATTATAATAAAAAAGAAAAAGGTCGGCTCTTGCCGACCTTTCCCATGCAAATTAGTGACGCGACGTTAGTTCGCTTGACGGCGCAAGAAGGCTGGAATCTCGATCCGCTCTTGCTCTTCCGACACTTCCTGCTGTGGTTCAGACCGTGCAAGGTTGGGCTGTTGGCGTGCCATTTGAGGCTGTCTTTCGCCACCCTGAGCCCCTGACATGCGGTTGATCAGGTTGTTAATCCCAAAGCGCGGACGCTCGTCAACGGGGGTAGCTGCCGCTGTCGGCGAGGGTGCAACTGCCGCGGGGCGACGTGCCTCGCCCGGAAGATATCCGGCCATGGAACCCGGCGCACGACCAGTCACCCGCTCAAGACGTGCAAGCGCTTCAGGAGATGGTGTTCCTGGTACGGCGCGGCCTTGTGGTGTGACAGGCTGATGCGAGAAGGTGGCTTCTGGCGCCTGCTCCGCGGCAGGTTCGGGCTGCGGCTGATACGCCGGAAGCGGCAAACCGTCTTGCGCGACAGCAGGCGGAATGTCCTCGAACAGCGATGGCTCGACCTGCTGTGCGGCGACGACATGAGCGACGGCTGGCTCAAGCGGCGCGTCCATTGCGGGTGCGGGCTGATGTGCAAGCGGCTCGGACATTTTGCGACGCTGGATCGGCGCGTCCATCATATTTGAATTTGCATCAATGCCTGTCGCGACAACGCTGACGCGCATAACACCTTCCATACCAGTGTCGAGCGTCGACCCCACGATGATGTTCGCGTCGGCGTCGACTTCTTCGCGGATGCGATTCGCAGCTTCATCAAGTTCGAACAGCGTAAGGTCGTGCCCGCCCGTGATGTTAATGAGGACGCCCTTTGCACCCTTGAGGCTGATCTCGTCCAGAAGCGGATTGGCGATGGCCTTTTCGGCGGCTTGAACCGCGCGATCTTCGCCTTCGCCTTCGCCGGTTCCCATCATGGCTTTACCCATCTCGTCCATCACAGCGCGAACGTCTGCAAAGTCGAGATTGATAAGGCCCGGGCGAACCATAAGGTCGGTCACGCCCTTAACGCCCTGATACAGAACATCATCGGCAAGCGAGAACGCTTCGGTGAAGGTTGTTTTCTCATTGGCAAGACGGAACAGGTTTTGGTTTGGAATAATGATCAAAGTGTCGACCATCTTTTGCAGAGCTTCGATGCCCTCTTCCGCCTGGCGCATCCGCTTAGCGCCTTCAAACTGGAAGGGTTTGGTAACCACGCCAACCGTCAGTACGCCCAATTCACGCGCAGCCTGGGCAATGATCGGAGCCGCGCCCGTGCCTGTGCCTCCGCCCATACCTGCTGTGATGAAGCACATGTGAGCGCCTGCAAGGTGGTCAACGATCTCTTCAATCGTTTCTTCTGCCGCAGCGGCGCCAACAGAAGGGCGCGCGCCTGCGCCAAGACCCTCGGTTACGCGAATGCCCATCTGAACTTTTGTCGATGCGACAGACTGTTGAAGCGCCTGCGCGTCTGTGTTGGCAACAACGAATTCGACGCCCTCAAGCTGCTTATCAATCATGTTGTTCACAGCGTTACCGCCAGCACCGCCGACACCAAAAACGGTGATCCGTGGCTTGAGCTCTTCGTGGGTGGGCATCGTTAAATTCAATGTCATTACTCAATCCGCCTGTTGTTATCGCACCCCCGGGCAGGGGCGCCCTTATTTTCGGCCTGCCGCCGACGTTTGGGTCCTTGGACATTACCGCGTGGACGACGTCAGGTCACCCCGATTCGCGGCGAAAGACACCAAATATGGCAATTTTTTGACCGCCACACCCAGCATCTTGGTCGAACGGCAAGATCATGCGGATTTCAATTACATAGCCACTAAAGCTCACACAATCGGCCTTCAAGATGCGCCTGAATGCACATCTAAGAGTTGTAATCCGATAATGGAGTGACCTGCTCCGCCTCTCTCACGGTTCTTTCCGAACCTTGTGGATAACTTAACAGATTCGGTTCGGGCCGTCGCCTAAAAAGTGCGCCGTAGACCCGCGAAAGGCGGGCCTTTGCCGATTGATCTTTGGCGAAACGCAGCGCTCTGAACCACGTGCCCTGCTCACCAGTTATCCCGGAACCAGCGCACGGCCCGCTTGAAAGAACGATGGGCATTCCGGTCGGTTGGCATTTCAAAGTCCCACCATTCGTCTTGCGGGTGAGAAGCGAAGAGGCTGAGGCCAACAGCACTGGCAAAGGCCGCTCCGGTCACGGCCTGCGGCAGGCCTTGAACACGAAGCGGGCGACCGATACGGATGCCTTGGCCAAGTATTTTTGGCGCAAGTCGATCAAGGCCCGGGATTTGACTGCCACCGCCAGTCAGCACAATCTGTTGCGATGGCAGATGTTCAAATCCGGCCGCATCCAGGCGTTCGCGCACCTCTTCGAGAATCTCTTCCACACGGGGGCGCATGATACCAATAAGTTCCGCGCGGCTGACGGTGCGGCGATCATGCTCCCAATCGCCGGTTTCGCCGCCAATTTCGATCAGTTCACGGTCGTCCATGCCGGTCGCCACAACGCCTCCGTGGAACGTCTTCATGCGTTCGGCGACGGCAGTTGAGACTTGCAGACCTTTTGAGATGTCTTGCGTGATGTGTTCGCCGCCCATGCGGATACTGTCTGCGTATATCATGTGCTTCTTGATGAAGATCGAGAGGCCCGTGGTGCCCCCACCAAGGTCAATGCACGCGCTGCCAAGTTCCTGTTCGTCTTCCACAAGTGCTGACATGCCGGACATATACGCCGACGACGCAAGCCCCGCCAGTTCGAGATCACAGCGCTTCAGGCAATAGATCAGGTTCTGCAAAACAGAGGTATCTACCGTCAGCATATGCATGTCGCAGGCAAGGCGCTGACCGATCTGGCCACGTGGGTCTGTAAGCCCCGAGCGATGGTCGAGGGCAAAGTTGACAGGCTGCGCATGGAGTATATCACGCTCCAAGCCATAGTCAGGGACATCGCAGGACGCCAAAGCACGCGCGACGTCCTGTTCATCGACCACGTCCCCGTCAACTAGGACGGTGCCCGCAAGTCCATACGAGCGAGGCTGGCCGCCAGACAGGCACGCAATCACATGGTCCACACGCACGTTCGCCATCTTTTGCGCGGCTTGCACTGCGGTGCGTATTGCGCGCTCGGTTTCCTGAATGGCGCAGCTTTCGCCAAGCTCGACGCCGCGCGACCGGGTGGTCGCGGCCCCAATAACGCGGAACCGGCTTTGTCCGGCCATTGCGCCAATGCCTTCGCCTTCGGGGAGACCTGTTGCGCTGTCGAACCTGAGGATCAGGCAGGCGATTTTGGACGTACCAACATCCAAAAGCGCGATAACTCCGCGTTGCATCGCAGCGCGGCGCATGGCGCGCATGGCGCGCTGGCTTTCGTAGAGATCGGTCATCTGAGGGTGTCCCTGGTCTCGGTCAGTTCGATGTCTGTCATGGCGTCAATTGCCCCTGTTGTAAGACGTAGCACCGGGCGGCGTGGGTTGCGAAAGTCGATGGCCGCAATGTCGCGGGCCAGAAGATCCTGTGCGCCATCAAGGGCGATGACTTTTTTCAATGCGGTTGTGGGGTCGCTTTCCGGCAGTTGAATGCGTTGGTCGCGATCCAAAACAAGATCCCAACGGCGCTCTCCCACGCGCAAGAGGCCGCGAAGGCGCGGCGCGATGGGAGCTGACAGAGCGATCAAGTTCAAAGCCTCGGGCACTGCATCATGGGCACCCTGCCCGACGATCAACGGCAAATCCGAGCGGTCACTGCGCATCGCAACGGTTGAGACACGGTGTCCGTCACGGTCCAAAAGACTGAGGCCTTCTGCCTCCCGCCAAATGATCGCGGGAACACGTTCGGTCACATCAATGCTAAGCACACCTCCGCCGCGTATTTGCACAGCAGCACTTTCGACCGCGTCCAGTGTTTCGACCGCAGCGCGGATTGCATCAAGGTCGAGGTCAAACGACGACTGCGGAAAATCAATGGCAAGGATACTACGGATATCGACGGCCACGGTTTCAGTGACGTCTTCGACGGCCATCATACGGACCATAAACTCGGGCCGTTCCTGGATTTGGCGGCGCAATTCAGCGATCCGGTCCGAAGCGTCCTCGCGGCGGTCTGTGTCCGAGGCCCAAAACGCGCCAATGCTGGCAACGATTAAAACCGGGAGCCCGTAGCGCAGGAAAGTTCTGAAGCGCGGCGTCAGCATGAGCCGGTTCATACGGTAGGCAAGGCGCGATGGGGCGGGATCTCTCATCTGTCGCATGAGGCGTCTTTCACCAACCAGTCGCACAGATCAGGAAATGACATTCCAAAGTGTTGGGCCTGTTCGGGCACAAGCGAGGTTGGCGTCATGCCGGGCTGGGTGTTGGTTTCAAGCGTGATGAGGCCGTGCAGGCCCTTTGTGTCATCCCAGCGGAAATCAGTGCGAGTCAGACCGCGACACCCAAGAGCGTTATGGGCAATGACCGCGTGGCTCATGCAGGCCTCGGTAATTTCGGCAGGGATGTCAGCGGGAAGAACATGGTGCGAGCCCCCCGGCGCATATTTGGCGTGATAGTCGTACCAGCCGTCGGTGACGATCTCGGTCACGCACAATGCGCGATCCTCAAGAACCGAAACCGTGAGCTCGCGACCCGGAATGTAAGCCTCGACCATAAGCGTTTGAGGCATGTTCTCGGCAATAAGGGGTGGTTCACTCGCGCCTTCGGGCACGATATAGATACCGACCGACGAACCTTCGTTGTTCGGCTTGATGACGTAAGGCGGGGCCATGACATGGCTGCCTGCAACCTCGTCGCGGGAAAACAAATGACTTTCTGTCACAGGAATACCAGCACGGCGGAAGACCGCCTTGGTGCGTTCTTTATCCATGGCCAGAGCAGAGGCGAGTACGCCAGAATGTGTGTAGGGGATTTGGAGCCACTCAAGGATGCCCTGAACGCAGCCGTCCTCGCCCCAACGTCCATGCAGCGCATTGAAGACGGCGTCGGGCGCAATTTCAGCCAAACGCGCTGCCACATCAGGCCCCGCGTCCAGCTCAACCACATCATAGTCTTTCACCCGCAGTGCGGCCGCACATTCCTTACCAGACGATAAAGACACCTCGCGCTCGGCCGAGTGTCCGCCCAGTAGAACCACAACTTTGCGGGATGTCCTGCTCGACATTCCCGAAACTCACTTATTTTCGGACCGTTTTCGGTCTCGTTTGCCTATTCAGTCCAAAGTTGGACTAGTCGTCTGCCTCAGGAACCGGTTTTCCGACCCTCATGATTTCCCATTCTAATCTGATTCCCGCGTGCTCGAACACCCTTTGTCTGACCTCTTCGCCAAGGCCCTCCAGATCAGCGGCCGTCGCCGTGCCGGTATTGACCAGAAAATTCGGGTGTTTGGGCGACATTTGCGCGCCACCCTTTGTCGCTCCGCGCAATCCGGCGTCATCAATGACCTTCCATGCTTTCATCGCGTGGCTGTCATCGGCCTGCCCGGTCGAGCTGAACCCAGCCGGATTTCGGAACGTCGAGCCCGCAGTGCGGTCTTTTGTCGGCTGAGTCGCGTCTCGCTTTGCAAGTTGGTCTTCCATGCGCGCGGCAAGCGCCTGCGGCTCACCGCGATTTGCCTCGAAGGTTGCCGAAAGAATGATGGCCTCATCGGGCAAGTCGGACTGACGGTAGCGGAAATTCAGCTCATGAGGGCCAAGCGTTACATGCTCTCCTGACCGAAGCATTACGTCTGCGGAAACAAAATGGTCGGCGACATAGCTGCCATAACATCCCGCGTTCATCCGCACAGCGCCGCCGATTGCGCCGGGGATAGTCCGCAGAAACGTCAAGTCCAGCCCCGCGGCGGCGGCTTTTCGTGCGACATGCGCGTCCAATGCCCCGGCGCCTGCGGTCACTTGTGTTCCGTCTATCTCAGTGCCGGCAAAGGCCCGCCCAAGGCGGATGACCACGCCCCCTAGTCCACCATCGCGCACGATCAGGTTCGAGCCGACCCCTATCGCGAAGATAGGAACGTCCTGGGGCAGCATTTTCAGGAAGGTCGCAAGGTCGTCAGCATCGGACGGAAGAAACAACCAGTCCGCAGCCCCCCCGACGCGTAACCACGTCAAAGAGGACAGGTCATAGCCTGCCGTCAGCCGTCCGTTTACGGGAATATCGTCGATCTTATGCATTGGTCCGGAGCTACCATCCTGCGGCGCGCGAAACCAGAGGGTTCAAACGCGCGCCTGAAGGCGTTGCCGTCAGCATTATCGCGCGATTGGTGCGCCCGTCACGGATCGCATCCACCGCCAGAGATGGAGTACCGGCCAGCGCAGGATCGACACAGCAGCAGCCAGCACAAGTAGTCCGATCCAGATGCCATTTTCCCAAACCACGAGCCCAAGAAGCGGGACGCCAAAGGCCATCAGCACATAGGCCGCAGGCCAATGCTTTTTTTTCGAAGGGAACATCGCGATGACATTGGCGAGAATGCACCAAAGGCAAGCGAGCGAAAGCGAAAGCGTCATGGGGCGACCTCCTTTGACGATCGGGCTTTATTCCAGATGTGCCAAAGGGGCCGACGGAACATTGAGATGAATGCGAAAAGGCCGATCAGGCTTGGCAAGATACCATGCTCCCATCCGATCCAGCCGATCAAAAGGGGTGCTGCGATTAGCAAAAGGATTCCCGGGGGGAACTGAAGGCGCATAGGCAGCGTCGCAACAACCGTTGCAACGAACACCCAGATACATCCGAAAATCAGCGAAAAGCTCATTCCGCGTCTCCTTTGCAGGAGGGTTAAGGGGGAAATACGGCAAGCCTGTGACGAAAGCCTCAAAAAAGCGAAAGCTGGTCGCCTCTGCGAGGGGGCGGCGCGAACAGGTCGCAGCGCAAATCGGGAAGCTTGGAAGCAAGCCCCAATCGCTTGCACTGCAGCGCAAATCTGCGAGCAATCAGTTGCGCATATTTTCCCTGCCCGGTCATGCGCTGGCCCCAGTTTGGATCATAGTTCTGCCCACCGTGGGTTTCGCGCACCCGTGCCATCACACGAGCCGCGCGATCTGGAAATGCTGCCGCCAGCCATTCGATGAATAACGGTGCGACTTCGCGCGGCAGCCGCAACATGATCCAGCTTGCAGCAATCGCCCCTGCATCCGCACCCGCCTGCAGGATGGCTTCGATTTCGTGATCCGTCAGACCCGGAACAACAGGGGATGTCATGATGCGAACCGGGCAGCCTGCGTCAGTTAGGCGCTGAATAGTTTTCAGGCGGCGTTTTGGATGTGGCACGCGCGGTTCCATCGCGCGCGAAATTTTTGGATCGAGCGTCGTCACGCTGATCCCGACACGGACTAATCCGCGCTGGCCCATATCGCCCAAAATGTCGATGTCGCGTTCGATCAACGTGCCCTTCGTGACGATCCCGACCGGATGATTGAAGTCCCGTAACACCTCAAGACAGCGCCTCATAATCCGATGTTCCTTCTCAATCGGTTGATACGGATCCGTGTTGGTGCCGATTGCTATTACTTTGGGAACGTAAGATTTCGCGCGAAGTTCTTTGGCAAGAAGGTCCGGCGCGTCGGGGCGTGCAATCAGTTGTGTCTCGAAATCAAGACCCGGCGACATCCCCAGATATGCATGCGTTGGACGCGCAAAACAGTAGATGCAGCCATGCTCGCAACCCCGGTAGGGATTAATCGAGCGATCAAAGGAGATATCCGGCGATGTATTGCGCGTGATGATCTTGCAAGGCGTCTCAAGGCTTACCTCGGTGCGAACGCTTGGCAAGTCTTCTGCGATCTCCCAGCCATCATCAACACGGTCTCGGTCAAACCGTTCGAACCGTCCCGGGCGGTTAGACTGGGCGGCGCGGCCACGGGCATTTGGGTCAGCGGTATGCGTGTTTTGAGGCATTACCACGCCACTAGAACAAAGCATGAACAACATCAATCGAAAAATGTGATGTTGGAGTATGCTTTCCTCGCCTAACATAACCGCGAGTCAGGTCTTCCGGATATAAATTCCGGGGGGAACTGACGATGACAAACATACTTGCGGCTGTTGCCGTCACCTTGGCGCTGCCTACATCTGCTGACACCGTTGGACCCTTTACCGACCTTGCGGTTTTTTAGCGACAGCCCTAGCGATCCGGGAAACATCTTTATGGCAACAGGCGGCGCGCAGCCGACCGAGGCTTTTTACCCGGACGGCCAGTTCACCGACGGTGACACATGGGCCACTCAGTTGGGCGTGGCCCTCGCCTTCGGAACAACCTTTGCCTCCGGTGACGCGACAGCCGTGGAAAACGGCGACAGGGTTCCTGATTTTGACGTCCAACGCGCGCTTTATCAGGCCGCAAACCTGGGTCTTGGGGACACCCCTTGGCCGTCGCGGCCTTCGACGGCAATGACTTGCGCGTCGTGTTAGAGCAGCCTTTACCGACGACTTTAGAAGAACAAGACGCGTTTCAGATATTTGTTGGTTCTCTCATACAAAGCGTGGACACCACGATCGTTCTTGGGGTCAAAGACCCTATTCAAACAGGCCTGAACGATATCGTCGCGTTCGGCCCGCCAGACCTCAAGGTTATCCCCGGTGTGGCGAACGATGCCGCGCTAATTTTCACTGTTGAGGGTATTGTGGATGCGTTCAAAGAAACGCCTAAAGGCGTAATTGCGGTATTTGACGCGCCTGAATCGACAGCCGACGTGACCTTTTTCGACGCAACCGCGCTTCAGGACCGCATCCTTGCCAAAAGCAATGCGCTTGGGTTAACCAGCATAACGCAAGCTTGCCTGACCGAGACGTTTTTCTGTGGCGATGACGTAAACAGCAATTTGCTCTTCGACGGTCTGCACCCGACCCAAAAAGTTCACAGCGAGCTGGCCCGTGCCATTCTTGAAGCCGTGACACCTGCCCCCTTCCGGGCGGCGTGTCGCGTGCATTGGGCGGTTTAATGTTGCTCGGAGGGCTCGCTAAACGACGCAAAGTCGCGACCGCATAAGTTTTCGTCGTAATCCGGCGTTTATTGTTTGTTGGTATTAGCTTAACTCTGGCGTAACGCGGGCGAGGAGACACGTGCATGTCGGATGAAGCAGACGACGATATCGTACTGGATGAACTTGATGACGGCGAGTTAGTGCTGCAAATGCACGACGACCTCTATGACGGTCTGAAAGAAGAGATCGAAGAGGCTGTAAATATCCTTCTTGGGCGGGGCTGGATCCCTTACAGAGTTCTGACCGAAGCATTGGTTGGTGGCATGACGATCGTCGGGAATGACTTCCGCGACGGCATTCTGTTCGTTCCAGAAGTGCTTTTGGCCGCAAACGCGATGAAGGGTGGCATGTTCATCCTGAAGCCGCTTCTGGCCGAAACCGGCGCGCCGCGCATGGGCAAAATGGTGATCGGCACGGTGAAAGGCGACATTCATGACATCGGCAAGAATTTGGTATCGATGATGATGGAAGGCGCCGGTTTCGAGGTTGTGGATCTTGGCATTAACAACGCGGTTGAAGCCTACCTTGAGGCGATGGAAACCGAAGAGCCTGATATCCTTGGGATGTCCGCGCTTCTGACCACCACTATGCCTTACATGAAGGTCGTGATCGACACGATGGTCGCGCAGGGCATCCGGGACGATTACGTTGTTCTGGTAGGTGGCGCTCCGCTGAACGAAGAGTTTGGCAAAGCCATTGGCGCAGACGCCTATTGCCGGGATGCGGCGGTTGCCGTGGAAACCGCAAAATCGTTTATGCAGCGAAAGCATAATCAGATGGCCGCCAACTAGGGTGCTATTTGATGAGGTGCTGGCCAGAGTTGCCGCAAATCAATAGGCTTCAGGCATGACGCGCCCGAGCCTTCCAGATGACGATACACTGACACATAACGGCTTGGACGCTTCGCGCGTCGGGCGTGTGTTGGTTTTGGCATGTGGTGCCTTGGCCCGTGAAATTCTTGCGGTCACGAAGGGCAACGGATTTCAACATATCGACCTGCACTGCCTGCCAGCAATTTTGCACAACCATCCCGAACGCATCGTTCCTGCCGTCACCGAAGCGGTTGCGGCATATCGGGAAAGTTATGAGACGATTTTTCTGGCTTATGCCGATTGCGGTACCGGCGGGCAATTGCAAAAAGCGGCGCGGGACCTTGGCGTGACGATGTTGCCTGGACCTCATTGCTATGCATTCTTTGAGGGAACCGACGGGTTCGTTGAACGCGCGGCGGACGAATTCACGGCCTTTTATCTAACGGACTTTCTCGTGCGCCAGTTTGACGCGTTTGTCTGGCAGCCGCTAGGTCTGGACCGGCACCCAGAATTACGGGACACATATTTTGGACATTATGAAAAGTTGGTCTATCAGGCCCAGACCGACGACCCTGCCTTGACCGCACTGGCCATTGAGGCCGCTGCGCGACTTGGACTTGAGTTTGAATACCGCTTTACCGGCTACGGCGACTTAAAAGTATCTTTGGAAGATTTTCGCGACGCACCGTAACGCATTTTTAACCCTCACCGTGGTATCGCTTGCGCATTTTTTGGTTGAGGCGAAATATGTGATTCAGACTTGGTGTCGTTTTAGCGTGAGATGGATGGGCCGGCGTTCCCTCGGCCGGCTCTGTCGAGCCGTGGTTTGACACGACGATGAACCGCCCACGATTATTTTGGAAATAGGTACATTTACGATGAATAATGTGCTGCACACCTTCCGCAGTCACTTTATCAACACTGAATTTGTTGGTGCAACGCCTGAGGCGTCGGTCGTTCTGATACAGATCACCCTCCTATTGGGAGGTTTGATCAATTGTCTGCGGCGCGGATTCGGCAGACCTGACTATCCGGTCTTGCTTGCGGTCATCGCCAGATCGCGCACCCGTTGGATCATTGCGCGCAATCCGTTGGACCGTTGGGCCGACAAATGGTCGTTTAATCCAAGGCGGCCAAGTTCGCCTGCGGCATCTACCTTCAGCACATCAGAGACCGTCAAGCCTTCATAAAGCGCGTGCAGAACCGCAATAAGGCCTTGCACGATCATTGCATCGCTTTCACCACGAAAGCGAAACACCGCATCGGGGCCAGCGCCTTCAATCTCGGGAAGCAGCCATACCTGACTGGCGCAGCCATCCACCTTGGTCGCGGGAACGCGGAACGCGTCTTCCAGCGGCGGCATCGCCTTGCCCATGTCGATCACATGGCGATAGCGATCTTCCCAGTCTTCGAGAAATTCAAAAGTTTCAGCGATATCTTCAAACGCGTCAGTGGCCATGGTGTCCTCGTATCTTTCAAATTCGATCTAGGCCTCGAAAGTGCAAAGGTCCAGCCACGTGGACTTTTCTTGTCGCTCGGTTTCCGATAGCAGAAGGCATCCGGACAAAAGCGGGACAGCACGCATGACGCGAACGAAGTATATAACACTCAGTGTGATGGCGCTTGCCTTGACCGGGTGCGGCATAGGCGACAGTGGACTAAATCCGTTTCGTTGGCTGAGCCAGGAAGAGCCGGTGGAACGCCTAAGCGAGGTGGATATCGCTCCCTTGATTGAGGACCGACCGCTAGTACAAAGCGTCGACGCCCTTGTAAGCGAGCGTTTACCCGGCGGCATAATCATCCGCGCAACAGGCTTACCGCCCTCGCAAGGATGGTTCGATGCTCAGCTGGTGCGCGAAGTGAGCGCCGCGGCCGGCACGGGTGTCATTGTCTATTCATTCCGCGCACGACCACCCGAAGAAAAAACCCGCGTCTCGACAAAGCAATCGCGGGAACTGGTCGCGGGCGCATATTTATCAGACATTGAGCTGGCCGGTATCACAAGTGTACGTGTTTTGTCGGCAAGCAACGCAAGGACAGTTGGCCGCTGATCGGGGCCTCGTCTTTTTCGACCTCTCTGCGTCAAAGCCTCGGTCTGGCGATTGGACTTGTCGGCGCGGTGATTGCAAGTCGTCTCGGGATACCTCTGCCGTGGATGCTGGGGCCGATCCTTCTTGTGACACTTGCGGCCGTTCTGGGTGCAAGTCTCGCGGCGCCTATCCTTCTTCGAAAATTGCTGCTGCCGATTTTGGGCGTGATGCTGGGCTCGGCGTTTTCGCCTAATCTGTTTGGACAAGCTTCAAGCTGGTTGTTCACTATCGCGATTTTGCCGATCTATATCACCGTTGCCTCCGGCCTCGCATTCTTGGTGTATCGCAGAATTGGTGGCTACGACGTCGTCACCGCCTACTTCTCGTCGGCCCCGGGCGGGTTGAGCCACATGATGATAATCGGCTCGGAAGCGGGGGGCGTTGAGCGGCGGATCGCATTGGCCCATGCCAGCCGCATATTGGTCGTTGTCGGATTTGTTTCGTTTTTCTTTTCGGTCGTTATGGATGTGTCGGCCACCGGAAACGCTCGCCTTTATACTGGCTTTGCGGACGTGTCTTCATGGGACCTTGTCATTCTCGCAGCCTGTGCGGTGGCTGGCGCCTGGCTCGGCCCGAAGCTTAGGCTTCCTGCCCCGCAAATCCTCGGGCCAATGCTTTTATCTGCGATCGTGCATCTTGCGGGGCTGACAAATGCACCGCCACCGACGCTGGCTGTCAATACGGCGCAATTGGTAATGGGAACTGTCGTGGGCTGTCGCTTTCTGGGCGTGCCCGCGCGCGAAATCCTGCGCGATTTGGCCCTCGCTAGCTTGGCGTCTGGCTTGATGTTAGTGGTCGCAATTTGCACGGCTTTGATTGTCATGCAGGTATCCGGCATTGGGTTTGGCCAGACATTTCTTACCTTTGCACCCGGCGGGCTGCCCGAGATGAGCCTGTTGTCTCTCGCGATGGGTGCGGATGTTGCTTATGTGGTCACCATCCACGTGCTTCGGGTTACGCTAGTAATCGCGGTCGCCCCGCTTGTGTTCAAGGCACTACGCGCGCGGGTCTAAAGTTCGAAGACCTCGACGGATTGCCCTTTGGCCCGCAACGCCAGCCGACCCTCGCACAGCAATAGCGCGTCCTTGCCAAAGGCCGTGTGCCGCCACCCGGCCAGTGATTTTGCATCACGCCGCCCTGCTGCGATTTCATCGAGATCGGCCGAGCTTGCAATCAGTTTTTGCGCCACGCCCAGTTGCTCGGACTTCGCTTTAAGCAAAACCCGCAGGAGATCGGCAAGTGCCGGGTTCACCTGCATCTTGTCGCGCGATCTATCCGGTTTGGGCTGATCTTCGGCAGGCGTTTCAATGCCAACCTTCACGGCCAAAAGAATACCCTCAGCAATGTCGCCCTTGCGCGCCTCGCGCAACAAAAGCCTTGAGCGGCTCAGGTCTTCCAGCGTCGCAGGCCGTGTGGAGGCCAGTTCAAGCAAAGCATCGTCCTTGATCACCCGGCTACGTGGAATGTTCCGCGTCTGTGCATAGATTTCTCGAAATTTTGCCAACTCACGGACGACCGCCAAAAACCGGCCAGAGTTTGTGCGCGTCTTCAGCCGCTTCCAGGCGTCGTCAGGCTCGACAACATAGGTCGCCGGGTCCTCGAGAACGCCAAGTTCCTCCTCGACCCATTCGCGCCGATCCGACTTTTCGAGGCCCGCTGCGAGGAATTCATAAATCACCCGGAGGTGCGTTACATCCGCAAGGGCATAGGTTTTTTGCGCGTCCGTCAGGGGGCGGCGCGACCAATCTGTGAACCGCGACGACTTATCGAGCGGGGCATGGGCTATTTTGCGCACAAGCGTTTCATAGCCAACTTGTTCACCAAAGCCTGCAACCATTGCCGCGACCTGTGTGTCGAACAGCGGTTTTGGAATGACACCACCCTCGATGAAGAAAATCTCTAGGTCCTGGCGCGCCGCGTGGAAGACTTTTACCACATTCTCATTGCGAAAAAGCTCATAGAGCGGTTCTAGCGTCATAGCTTTCGCAAGGGGGTCGACCAGAACCGCGTCACCTTGCGCGTCTCCCGGGATCGCCAGCTGAACAAGGCAAAGCTTTGAATAGTACGTGCGTTCGCGAAGGAATTCGGTGTCGACAGTTACATAAGGCGCAAAAGCAGCACGCTCGCAAAACACAGCAAGCTCTTCGGTCGTTGTCAGAGTGAGCATTTCTTTAGGTCTGTCCTCTATTCGGAGCGTTCGGCGTTAATAGGGCTTTCAGAGCCGGTGGACAAGATGACCGGTGTTCTGTCCCCGACTGCAAAGCGACGCAAAACTGCCGGGTACAAAAGGTGTTCCATTCCTAAGACCCGTCGCGCCAAGGCATCGGGTGTATCATCAGGCAAGATGGGAACGCGAGCTTGGCCAAGAACGGGGCCGCCATCCAAGACATTTGTCACCTCGTGGACGCTGCATCCGGCTTGCGCGTCTCCGGCGTCTATCGCGCGGGCGTGGGTGTGAAGGCCGGGATACTTTGGCAAAAGCGATGGATGAATGTTCAATATTCGCCCGGCCCACCGGGTCACGAAGATTGGTGTCAGGACGCGCATAAAACCGGCAAGGCAAATGATATCTGGAGCTGCTGCCTCAAGAACAAGGTTAAGCTCGGCCTCAAAGGCTTTTCGATCCTGTCCGAACGGGCGATGATCAACGACAGCGGTCGGAATTCCAAGATCAACCGCTTTTGGAAGGCCGCCAGCATTCGGCCGGTTTGACAAAACCACTACAGGCCGCGCCGGGTGGTCGGCCGTCATGTCCCGGGCCAGCGTCAGCATGTTCGATCCACCGCCCGAAATCAGGACAGCAACGCGCTTCACGCGATGAGGCCGCGATATGTGACGCCCTCGCCTGCGGTGACCCGCCCGATCACCGTCACGTCGTGCCCGTCGTCTGAGAAAGCCTGCGTCGCGCGATCCACTTTGTCCGCCGGAACCGCAGCAATCATGCCGATGCCGCAGTTGAAGGTCTTCAGAAGTTCGCGGTCTTCGATCCCGCCCTGTCCTTGCAGCCATTGAAAAACTGGCGGAAGCGACCAGCTTTCAAGATCAATCACGGCCCCAAGCCCTGACGGCAGCATACGCGGCAGGTTTTCGGTCAAACCGCCCCCCGTGATGTGCGCTAACCCATGTAAGACGTCGCCTTCGGCGATCGCGTCGACCGCACCTTTGACGTATATGCGGGTCGGGCGCAGAAGGTCCTCGCCAAGCGTCACATCCGAATAGGGGCTTTGTGCATCCCATCCGAGGCCACTTTTCTCGACAATTCGACGCACCAGAGAATAACCGTTCGAATGGACCCCGTCGCTTGCCAATCCAAGGAGAACATCGCCCTCTGCAACGCCATCGGGCAGTGTGCGACCCCGTTCCATCGCGCCGACCGCAAATCCCGCAAGATCAAAATCACCGTCAGAATACATGCCCGGCATTTCGGCCGTTTCGCCACCGATCAAAGCGCATCCAGCGCGTTTACACCCCTCGGCGATGCCTTCAATGACCTCGGTTGCATGATCGACGTCCAGCTTGCCTGTCGCGAAGTAGTCGAGAAAAAACAACGGCTCTGCGCCCTGACAAACGAGGTCGTTCACACACATAGCCACAAGGTCAATGCCAACGCCGCCCGCAATACCCGTGTCGATCGCAATCTTCAGCTTTGTGCCGACGCCGTCCGTTGCTGCGACCAAAATCGGGTCATTGTACCCGGCCGCCTTCAGATCAAAAAGTGCGCCAAACCCCCCAAGGCCAGACATCGTCCCTGCTCGAGACGTCCGCTTGGCGGCTGGCTTGATACGTTCCACCAAGGCATTCCCAGCATCTATATCGACGCCCGCCTCAGCATATGTCAGCCCATTTTTGATCATCGCAATTCTTCCCTCGACGCTTGGCACGCGATACCGGATCAAAAGGCGGCTGTCCACGGTCCGCCGTCTGCTTCTTGACCGGGCGCTGACGTCTGGTATTGCGATGCTCGGCGGGCCTGTAGCTCAATTGGTTAGAGCAGAGCGCTCATAACGCTTTGGTTGGGGGTTCGAGTCCCTCCGGGCCTACCAAACTCCGCCGTGATTTCGATGGACGTAAACGTAGTTGCGTTGGTTACTTCGTGGATTGCGTCGCCCTAAACCATATTGAAATTATAGCTATATTGTCTTTTTTCTTGGGCCGTGAGATGTGAAATTCAATTTAATACACAAAACGGAGAACCAGAATGGTAATCAAAGCCCTCAATAAGATGTCCCTGAAAGAGTTAAAAGCACAGCGCGCCGAAGTAGACGCCGCTATTTCCAACTTTGAAGAACGTCGAATCAATGATGCGAAAAAAGCAATTGAAGCAGTTGCGAAAGAGCATGGCGTTTCCATTGGAGATATTTACGGTGTCGGGAAGAAACGTAAAAAAGCAAAAGCTGCTGCCAAATTTGCGAACCCCGATAATGCCAGCGAAACATGGTCGGGTCGCGGTCGTCAGCCGGCTTGGTACAAGACGGCTGTCAGTGACGGGAAGTCCCCGGAAAGCATGGAAATTTAAAGTTCTGGAGGCCACTAAAGCTTAGCGTGGCAATACAATTGCCGCGTGCAAACCACCAAGGTCTGCGCTGTCGGATAATACAATCGACCCGCCATGTTGGCGCGCAATATCCCCCGCAATTGCCAATCCCAGTCCGACTCCAGAACCTGCATCCTGATTGCGGGACTGATCAAGCCGCGTAAATGGCTTAAGCGCCGCTTCGCGCAATTCAGAGGGAATTCCCGGGCCGTCATCTTCAACAGAGATCGAAACGAACTGCTCCGAAAGTGTAAGGCTTACGCGGGCCTTCGAACCATATTTTATTGCATTGCCAATTAGATTGCCGATTGCCCGATCAAAGGCCGGAGCGCGCAACGTGATAGGATCTGTCTTCGCCATTTCCCCAAGGCTAACGGCGCCACCTGCCCGAACCGCTTTATTGACCGCGTCGTGTATAAGCGGCGTCGGATCAATACGCTCGGGTTCGCCCAGCGACTCGCTGCGGGCAAAATCCAGAAACGCGTCAAGCATTTGCTGCATCTCGTCAACATCGCGCACCATGTCGTCGTTTTCCGGACTGTCGGACATGCTGATCGCAAGCCGCAGCCGGGTTAAAGGCGTTCGCAAGTCGTGACTGACCCCAGAGAGCAGAAGCGTTCGTTGCTCAATCTGGTGCTCAATCCGATCGCGCATCTGGATAAACGCATTCCCGGCCTCACGGACTTCTGCCGCGCCAGCAGGGCGAAACGCAACTGACCTTCCCTTTCCGAACGCGGAAGCTGCAGCCGCCAGCCGACGAATTGGACGCACCTGCCCGCGTAAATACAGCAGCGCAATCATCACCATCAACGCTGACGTGACACCGATCAGAACCAGAAACTGGTGCGGATTGCGTGCCGACAAACGCGTGCGCGGAATTTCAAGCAGCACAGCGCCATGAACCGAATTGATCGCAATCAACGCAAACCCTTTGCGCGATGTCAAATCTACAGTGTCAATGCCTGCAACCTGTTCCCGCAGGGTCGCTGTGACGGTACGTCCCGACAGATCAAGTCCTGCCCGCTGCTCAACCAAAGGTCGGTCAAGAACAGAAACCTCTAGCCCTAGGGGGGCGGCGATTTCTCGTGCGGCTATTAAAGCGCTTTCTGAGGTTTCGCTGGCATCGACCCGAGACAGGATCAACACGATTTCATTTGCCACGCCTTCCGTCATCTGGCGGGTGACGTCCTCGTAAAGCCGCTGGATGAAGACGATCGACATCACCAAAAGAATCGTCCCAACCGGCACCAGCAAGATCAGCGTCGCACGGCCAAAAAGAGAACGCGGCATAAACTGCTTGAGAAACTGTCCAATCATCCCCAAAGCCTAAGCATGCGACGCACCAAAGAGGAAGTGCCGATGACGCGCCCACCCGTTGGAACTGCCATAGAAATCGCCCCGGGTGTACGATCGATCCTTGCGCCCAATTCCGGACCGATGACCTATTGGGGCACCAATTCTTATATTCTTGGCGAAACCGAACTTGCCATCATTGATCCAGGTCCTGACGATGCGGGGCATATTTCGGCGCTTCTGGAAGCAACTGCGCAAAGTAGTGTGACTTATATCCTTGTGACCCACGCCCACGCCGATCATAGCGCAGCCGCAGGGGTGCTGTCCGCGCAAACAGGCGCGCCAGT
>NZ_JBVCWP010000033.1:0-23295 GCF_057460485.1 Boseongicola sp. | reverse complement strand
TGAGACTGGTGACGTTGGGGCCAATGTCGCACACGGTTCCGGCGACTTCATGACCGAGAACAATAGGCTCTTTGACACGGATCGGTCCGAACCCACCGTCCTGATAGTAATGCAGATCTGATCCGCAGATACCTCCAGCCCCTATTTGGACAAGGACTTCTCCGCCACGCGGAGCCGAGACATCGGCGGTTTCAATACGGATGTCTTTTTGGCCGTACAATCGGCAGAGACGCGTTTGCATGGATTACTCCTAGGGCATCAGAACGGAAGGCAACCATGTAGCCAATGCGGGAATGTAAGAGACCAGCAACAGCACAATGATATTGGTTGCCAGAAAGGGAAGGATGGCCCAGACGACAGGTGTGAGCGGCAGCCGCGCAATATTGGCACACACGAACAGACAAACCCCCACTGGCGGAGTTGTTAGCCCGATCATTAGGTTCAAGACTGCGAAAGTCGCAAAGTGAAGCGGCTCTATCCCGACCCCCTGCGCCAGAGCGAGAAGTGGAACAAACAGGATTATCAAGGCCGCAATCGTTTCCATAAACATGCCCACAAAGAGCAACAGGAGATTGATGATCAGGATCACCAGGAACTTGTTGTCGGTGACGGAAAGCACACCAGATGCTATTGCTTGCGGGATGCGTTCTGAAACCAATATCCATCCGAATACATTGGCAAATCCTACAAGAACAAGAATAGCGGCCGAAGACACGGCGCTGTCTATCAGAATTTTCGGAACATCCGATAGTTTCAGTTCGCGATAGACGAAGGCGCCAACGACCAGCGCATAGACGCTTGCGACCACGGCCGTTTCCGTTGGTGTCGCAAGCCCGCTTAGCAGTCCGTAGATAATCAATCCTGTCATCGCTAGCGCCCAAAACGCCGAGGAGAAAGAAAGCGCTAGCTCGGATACGCCCTTCCACTCCTGTCGTGGAAAGTTCTTTTTGACCGATATGATGTAGCAGGTCACCATCATCGCCAGCCCCATCAGAATGCCCGGAACGGCACCAGCAAGGAACATCTTGCCCACTGAAATTCCAGAGAGCGCACCGACGATGATCATCGGAACACTTGGCGGAATGATTGGTCCTACAGTTGAGGACGCCGCTGTTACAGCGGCCGCGAAATCTGCCGGATATCCGGCCTTTTTCATCCCGGGAATCATGACGCCGCCAATAGAGGCCGCATCAGCCACCGCCGTCCCGGTGATGCCGCCAAACAGCATAGAGGCCGCAATATTTGTGAGACCAAGTCCGCCGCGTATCCAGCCAACCAAAGCGTTTGCAAAGCGAATGATCCGCCCTGTAATGCCGCCGCTGTTCATCAGGTTACCGGCAAGTATAAACCCCGGAATACTCAGAAGAACGAACACATCCATGCCCGCATACATCTTTTGTGGCATCACCACAAAAGGGATGTCGGCGAAAAACAAGTAGGCGAGGGAAGCCACACCAAGCGAAATTGCGACCGGTACACCGGTGATCAGACCAAGCAGAAACACCGTAATTAGTATTGTGACATCCATCAGGCGTCATCTCCGTATTTCTCGGGGAGCCCGGAGGTCCCTGCCCAGAGCATTGAAACAACCCGCAGACCAGAAAATACGAGCAACAGGACCAGCAACACCAGAATACTGACGTGGACAAAGTCCATCCGCAGTCCCATTGCAGCCGAAGTTTGGAGGACCCCGATGGAGGTGTATTTCCATGCCGGGCCTAGCAAAATGAGGCATAGAAAGGCTGTTACTGTAGCCGAAAATAGCCGCAGGCGCCGCGGCCATTCGCCGGGTAAGGACTCGCAGATGACGTCGACATTTACCAGGTCCCCACTCAGTAACGATAGACCAACACCAAATGCTGCAAGATACAGCAACGCATATCGCGTCAATTCCTCGGTCCAGACCGACGACATTCCGATCGACCGACCGATAACCTGATACAAGACCGCGCCGATCAGCACGCAGAACGCAAGGCCAACCCCTGCGCGGCACGCTTTCACGACGATTGTTTGAATGCTCTGGATCGACATCGAAAATCCTCAGGCTTAAATGAATGCGGGGCCGGAACGAAACCGGCCCCGCACTTTAGGCTATACACCTGTTTTATTGGGCAAAAAGACCTTCAACGATTGGTTTTATCTCGGCGTTAACATTGGCCAACACAGCATCCTTGGCTTTGGCTGCATAAGCGGCACCGTCAACTTCGACAAATGTCATGCCCTGTCCTTCAAGGTAGGCGCGATCAGCATCAATTGACGCCTCGAACAATCCACGCTCATAGGCTTGTGCAAGAGCCGCCGCTTGCATGACTGCGGCCTGGTCTTCGGCAGACAGCTTGCCCCATGTGGATTCTGCGATGGTCAGATAAATCCAGGAACGCACATGCTCTGTCATGTTCACATGGCTTTGAACTTCATTGAAGTTCGCAGAGCGGATCAGCGCGAGTGGGTTTTCCTGAGAGTCGATTGTCCCGTTTTGAAGCGATGTAAATACCTCGGAGAACGCCATTGGGCCAGGGTTGGCTCCAAGTGATTTCCATACATCAACGAACAGCGGCACATTCGGCACCCGCATCTTCAGACCGTTCAGGTCGTCGGGTGAAGGAATGGGACGGTTTGATGTCAGGTTGCGGGGACCACGGGCAAAGTGGGCGATGGGACGGATTTGAGCTTTCTCAATTATCTGTGCCTTGATCTGATCACCGATATCACCGCTAGCGACTTGGTCCATATGCTCGATAGATTTGTAGGCGTAAGGCACGGCCAGAAGTGCGGCCATTGGTGCCCAGTTCTGCAGGCTTTCTCCCGTGATTGTCATGTCAACTGTCCCAAGCTGCATGCCATTAATAAGGTCAATTTCCTTGCCGAGCGACTCGTTGGGAAACACCTCAACGGCTATGCGCCCGTCTGTCAGCCGGGACAGCTCTGCACCGAATTTGACAGATGCTTTGTGCCAAGGGTTTGACTCGTTGGCCAAGTGACCAAGCTTCAGCGTCATATCCTGTGCGATGGCCGCGCCACCAATGAACTGGGAAGCAATCCCAGCTACGATGATCGTTGTAAGTGCCTTAGTTAATTTCATAGTCTTCCTCCAGGGTGTGTTGTTGAGTGGTGTCTATTGTTGCGTTTCAACAAAAAAATCAGGATTTTCGGCCTGAATTGCGGGGAGATCTGTCAGAATCTCATTGAGATGAACGCGGATCGACATCTCTGCTTGCCTGACGTCTCCGGTCTCGATGGAATCAACAATCTCTTTGTGTTGCTCGATCAATTTGGTCGTCGGGAAGAGGCTGAAACTCAGGAACCTAACCCGGTCCATCTGTGACTTCAGCCCTTCGATGAATCTCCAGACATTCGCTTTGTCAGCGGCCTCAGCAAGCGTCCAATGAAAGAGTTCATCCAGCAGAATGAAGCGGGTTGGATCGTTGTGTGCCACACGCTGCTGCTCGGCCAATTGGGCGCGAAGCTCCTTTATAACAGCAGGATCAGATCTCTTCGCCAGAAGCTTTACGATGTCTGCTTCGATGGCCTCGCGCACGAACCGGGCCTCAAGAACTGTGACCGGGTCAATCTTTCTTACAATTGTACTGCGCTGAGGTCTGATCAAAATCAGCCCCTCTTCGGATAACTTGATGAAAGCTTCACGGACTGGCTGGCGACTTATCGAATAGGATTTGGCGATTTCCGATTCAGAAATTTTACTGCCTGATGCCAGATCATTTCTGACGATCCGTTCACGCAATATTCGGTGGAGCTGCGGCCCAATGGGCAAAGAGTGATCAAGATCCCAAACCGGACCGTGCGCAAACGGCATTAATTGTCCTTCCGAATCCCATATTCACCATACTTCCATACAAGTCAATAATCTTGTATGGAAGTATGGTGTATGCCATTTTTACCGTAATCTGATTGAATGTGCACGGTGTCGAAGGAGAGAAAAATGAGGCAAACTTGGCGATGGTTCGGACCGGCAGATCAGGTCACACTAAATGATATGCTTCAGGCAGGTGTGGAGGGCGTCGTGTCAGCGTTGCATCACGTGCCCACCGGGGACGTGTGGACTGCAGCTGAAATCGCACAGAGACAAAACGAAATTTCACGGCAGGCAGATAACGTGCCTTCCGGATTGAACTGGGAAGTTGTCGAGAGCCTGCCTGTCTCTGAGGATGTCAAGAAACAGCAAGGCGAATGGCGAACACATATTGCCAATTACAAACAAAGCCTTCGCAACCTTTCTGCTGCGGGTATTGGCATCGTTTGCTATAACTTTATGCCGGTACTTGATTGGACCCGCACTGATATTGCATTCCGTCTGCCCAATGGAGCGACTTGTATGCGATTTGATTTAACGGATTTTGTAGTCTTTGATGTATATATCCTGAATCGAGCAGGTGCGAGCGAGGATTATTCCGAAGAGCTTCTGGACGCTGCGGCAAAGCGATACGCAGTTATGGATAATGACGCTAAAGATAGCATCGCTAACAATGTTGTTTATGGTCTGCCCGGGGCTGCAGATTCGTTCTCACTCGAAGATGTTCGCCAACATATCGGTGAATATTCTACCCTGTCAGAAGACGGGCTGCGCAATAACTTAATTGCCTTTTTGGAGCACGTAGCACCCCTTGCGCAAGAACTCGGAATTAAACTTTGCTGTCACCCTGATGATCCACCGTTTCCGCTGCTCGGTCTGCCCAGAATCATGTCGACCGAAGCGCAATATCGCGCAATACTAGAAGCTGTGGATCTTCCGGCGAATGGCATTACGCTATGCTCTGGCTCTTTAGGAGCAAGGCCTGACAATGATTTGACAGGCATGATGACTCGGCTTGGCGAACGAGTACATTTTCTCCATTTACGAAATGTTACGCGCGAAAGCCACGAAGTTCGCGGTTCCTTTCATGAAGCCGAACACCTTAAGGGCGATACCGATATGGTTCCATTGGTTCAGGCTGTCCTTGACGAGGAAACGCGTCGTCGTGAAGCCGGGCGATCAGACAGCTCAATTCCTTTTCGTCCAGATCACGGACAGGATATCCTGGACGATCTGGGCAGAAAGGCGCAACCGGGTTACCCTGCCATCGGTCGTTTAAAGGGGTTGGCTGAATTGCGTGGAATAATGACGGCTCTATCACATGCAAACCGGAGCGCGCTTGGACAGGCAAAAAATTGACGTCGCCGGGGGAACTCCCGGCCGATCTGCGCAAACCGGCTTACGAACCAGCCGACCATGCGCCGGGGATTGGTCATATTGGAGTTGGCAGCTTCCACAAGGCGTAGCAGGCAATCTACACAGATGATACGCTTGCGAGCGAGGGCGGCGACTGGCGGATTGTCGGCGTAAGCCTGAGGCGCCCCAAAGCTGCCGAGGATCTAAATCTGCACATTGGTCTTTATAGTCTCTTAGAGCGGACACTGAAAAAGCCTCAGTGCGGGTTATCGGAAGCATGTCTGACGTCGACGCCTATGGGTCCAAGTAGGGTAATTTGATAAGAGAGTGTTGTTGGCTCATCGTAAATTCGAACCATTAGGAGACTGGTTCGAATTCGCCTGGCAGCACCGAGCTAACTTGTAAATGTGAGTCCCTCTGAGGATTAGGTTAATGTGATCCCAACCATCGACAAGGCGTCTCCGTACTTTATGTGGAGCAATCACCAAGAAGCATCTATGATGGTGCTGCTCCCTGAAACCTGAACAGATCGAGGCATTTATGGAATATCGTCGCTTGGGAAAATCCGGCCTGCAAGTCAGTGAATTTTCGCTTGGCTCCTGGGTCACCTTCGCCAAACAGGTCGATACCGGCGACGCAAAATCGCTGATGACTGCCGCCTACGACGCAGGCGTCAACTTCTTCGACAATGCCGAAGGGTACGAATCGGGCGCCTCCGAGGAAGTGATGGGCGAGGCGCTAAAAGACCTCGGCTGGACCCGTGACAGCTATACAGTCTCGTCAAAAGTATTCTGGGGCGGGTCTAAACCAACCCAGCGCGGGTTGTCGCGCAAACATGTGACCGATGCCTGCCATGCCGCCCTACGCCGATTGCAGGTGGACTATCTCGACCTCTATTTCTGCCACCGCCCTGATATCGATACTCCAATCGAGGAAACCGTGCGGGCCATGCATGACCTGATCGCGCAAGGCAAGGTTCTCTACTGGGGCACCTCCGAATGGAACGCCCAGCAGATCTCTGAGGCTCATGGCGTGGCCCGTGCCAATCATCTGACGCCGCCGACGATGGAGCAGCCGCAATACAATCTCTTTGAACGGGCCAAGGTTGAGGGCGACTATATGCCCCTCTACGAAACGTTCGGTCTTGGCACGACCATCTGGTCGCCGCTCGCCTCGGGCATTCTCACCGGCAAATACAATGGCGCCATCCCCAATGACAGCAGGATGACCCTGCCGGGCTATGAATGGCTGCGCGACACCCTTGCCACGCCAGAAGGGCAGGACCGGCTAGCCAAGGTCACCGCCCTCTCAAAGCTGGCGGCAGAGGCCGGTATACCCGTCAATCACCTGGCACTCCTGTGGTGCCTTGCCAACCCACGCGTTTCTACGGTCATCCTTGGCGCATCGCGCACCAGCCAGTTAACTGACAACCTCGGTGCTCTAGCCAACCGGGACAAGATGAGCCCCGACTTGCTCGAGGCCATTGAAGCGGTGATGCAGAACAAACCGGAGGAGGCGAAGCGCTACTAAATTGCCTCGGCTCTATTGGAGGGTCTGTTGCACGAGCAAAGTATCGGTATCCGTCGCCAGACTGCCCGGTTTTGGCGGCATCGGTTTAGGCTGATGTTCGTCTCCGAAATTCGAAATCGTCGCAGTGAGGTCATTCGGTTGAGCCAATAGCGATGGTGTCTCGATGAGGTGGTCGTGAACAACAACGGCACGACACCCTACCTCTGACGGGCCGTTGATCACGAAGGTGATGGTAGACAATCGGAATCCGACTTGGATCTTAGTCGCGTTTGCAGCGTCTGATTATAATTAATAAATGTAATACATTAAGAGGTGGGGAAGGCTCAACGTCGGTCCCGTCCCCTCCTGGATGCTTAGTCGCGCAAGCGCACAAACCTGTTGCTTGACACAGCCTCACTCACAGAAGCCAAGGCGTTGAAAGTTAACCTATGGCGTGCGGTAGAGGAGGGGGTGGCACCGCCGTGCCAACCAAATTGCGCCATGAACCACCTCCGGGCCTTGCTGCTGCCGGACGTTCTGCGCGAATACTGCTTTGCACAAAATGGGAGCGCGAAATCGCTATCCAAGTTGTAAACCAAATTAGATTGAGCCGTCGGCAATCGTCCCCCGCCGACCGATTGTCATTTCGACCAAGCCCCTCTGAGACGCTCATCAGTCATAGCGAAGCTCAGACGCATCTGCCCAACCCCAAGGCCCTTGCCGACCAGCGCTTCGGCGATCGGCAGCGTGACGGATATGTCCGCATACATCTGCAGGCCGATCAGTGGTGCGACAGGACCCCATATTTTTTTATCGGGCCTATCTCACTCACATGATGTGCGGCAGCGTGCCCATCATGAAATCACGATTATAGTTGAGATAGCGAACACGTGGATCATCGTCTGAGTTCCGCATTATCTTGTCGTAGTCGGCCAGGCAGATGATTTGCGCCTCGTTCTGAATGATTTGAATACTCCTCTTATCAAGAAAGGCTTCACGAAACTCGCTCGCCAATCGAAAAGACGGAAAGTTCAGTACCGTCGTCGTACCGCCCGCGTTATTATGAAGGCCATAGCAAACCACCTTTTGTCTTTCGAAGATAAAGTCGGCAAATTCCATCGTGCCTTCTCTATAGCTTTGTATTGGAGCCTCCACAGCCTGGATGCGCTTTAGGACGCATCCCAATTTTATCGTTGTAGAATTTGACTGATTCTGGAAGAGAAGGGCCTTCTTCTTTCTGCACTGCAGCAGTAGCTGCCTAAAAAATAAGCGATGCCTGGCGGTCCGCCCCGTCTCGTATAGGACCGCAATTTGCCCGCTGCACTGCGGCGAGGGTACCTTCATCCCATGTCATCACTGCATCACGGAGGGCGCGTGGCATTCATTCGCCTAACTGCCAAGTGCTGCGGAACAGCGTCTCGGAAATTGCGCCGCGCAACATTTTACGGTGATTTCTGCCGGTAAGCCCAAAAAAAGCGGCACCCTCGGGAGGTGAGGGCACCGCTTATAATGATAGTGCGCTACGGGAGGAGGTGTAGCGCGCCTTCTTTTGGGTTGCAGCTTGCTTTCGGGAGGAGGTGAAAGCTTGCTACTAGGGTGTGACGATGTCTCTGGGAGGAGAAAGTCCGACACTAGTTCCTTTCTCCTCATAGACGGAAATGCGGCACCGCAGCAATCTGAAATGCTGCGGTGCAGCCAATCGATCGGCATGATGATAAAATTTCATACGACCTCCGATCTGTTTGCTTAAAAAATGTGCTTGTGCTGAACAAAGCTGGCGCAACTCGGAAAGAGCAGAGGCGCGGTCTTTGCACAACAAAAGAAGCAATCTCACTCCCACAGCGTAAACTGGTTTGAATTTGTTGGGCAGCACTGTTCTCAGCTCTTTATTGGGTGACGATCGCTCACCAGTCGTAGGCCAAGATGGGCTGGGGGCGCGCCAACCGCGCACCCGCCCCGAGCCGGGTCGCGGACCAGAAAAGAGATGACGGCGCGATGCTCGCCTCCAAGGACATAGGCTGCACAGGGCGCCTCTGGTGATGTTCCTGTTTCGCCGTTGTAGCAATCCCCGGTCCATTCCCAGACGTTTCCGTCCAGATCGGCGACCCCCTCTGCGGTCGTCGACCAGAATCCTACGGGCCGAAGCGAGCGATCGATGTTTTCTTCAATCTGGTAGGCTGACGCCCATGTCAGCGAGGGGTCTGTGAAGATAGGGTCGGGCACTTCGGGCAGCACATCTTTGGCCATCTCGAACCATTCGTTCGATGTGGGAAGCCGAAATGGGTGACGAGTCTCCTTAGACAACCAGTGGACGTAGTCTTGCGCGTCCATCCAGTTAATTCCCGTTGCCGGGAAACTCTGCGGGTCAGCACCCTCGGGTTGGTGAAGTTCCAGATGGCAGGCGCCATCCTCGTAACAGCGGTTCCATTCAGCAATAGTTGTCTCGCGAACCTGTGCGAATATCTGTGAGCCGCCAGCGGACTCGAGAGACACCGCCACCATGTCCGGCAGCGGTGCGACGTGCGGAGCGAAGCTGACCCATCCTGCGAAGGCAAGCCCCGCGCCCAGGAACGTCACGGCAACAGCAGCCAGTTTTACTGGTCCGTTGACTGACAATCCTAAGAACGCAGGGGACACTAGGCAGCTCCTTCTGACTTGCTCAGGCGTCCATCACGGATGGTTCCATGACCTGCTCCATGAGCGCATTGTTCCATTCGCCATCGACGACGAAGTGGGCTGTTGCGCCAAGCAAGGCGGCTTCGATCAGGTTGTGGTTCACGTAGGCGTAGACGCCCGGTTGCTCGAATGTGTACATCGCAGCACCGGCTGAGCCGCCCCGGATGAACCAGGTTTCCAACCCGGTCTGCGGTGCGTCGCTGAACGAACCGGCTTCCCAGACGAAGTTGCCGTGGCCGCCAATCAGGTGTGGCCGCGTATCGCGGTTGGCTTGATTGTGGATCATAAGTACCGTCTTGCCGACCTCTGAACGGATTGCCTTTGACCCTGTGAGCGCTCCGACGGCCCCGTTGAAGACGCTGTGGGTCGGCGTCAGGGTCCGCATGGCTTCCAGCGAGTCGGCATAGTCTTCGCCAGGACTGCTGTACTGGAGGAAGTCACCTCTCTCGTTGCGCGGCAGATAATAGTCCTGCTCGCCGATATAGGCGATTTGGTCGTAAGGCAGCGCGTTTCCTTCGCCGTCCTTCAAGCCGTCGCGGGGCAAGACCATTACAGAACCATTCATGCCGTGGCAGACATGGTAAGGGATCATCGCACCACCCGGTGCGCAATGGTAGGTAAAGACACCCGGCTTCGTTGCTTTCCAGCGCAATACGGTTTGCTCGCCAGGATAAATGTGTGTCAAGCCGCCACCACCCAGCGCACCGGTCGATGCGTGGAAGTCGATGTTGTGTTCCATTAAGTTGTTACCGGGATTCTTAAGCGTAATTTCCACATAGTCGTTTTGATGCACGATGATCAGTGGCCCAGGCACAGAGCCATTGTAGGTCAGCGCCCAGATGCTTGCGCCGGTGTCTTCGTCGACAACCATCAGGCGTTCGCGGATGCTGAATTCAACCTCAACGATCTTTGGCGCGCCCGTGGCGACCTGTTCGTGCGCAGGAGCGAAGGGTGGCGCGACCATACGTTGCTTTACGCGCTCATATCCACTGAGATCGGCGGGCGCAGCCGCCACAATCGCATTTGCCTGCGCCTTGACCACATTGGGATCAATCTGCAGCGTTGCGGGCGCGGCCAGGCGGCGCGGCGCTGTGGCCCCAAGGGCTGCACCGCCTGCCAAAGCGGCCGCCCCGGCAAGGGCCGTCCCCTTCAAAATATTGCGCCTGCTGGTAATTGGACCTGTTTTTTGGATTTTGGACATGACTAGCTCCATTCTAATGAGAATTTGTGGATCAAAGGCCAGAAAGCTGTTCTTCAAGCCGTTGTTTGGCGCGGGGCGGCAGACGCCCTGCAAGGAAATCGTCCGGCGCGCCGGCCTTGGAACCCACCTGAATGACCATGACCATTCCCATGGAAAAATGCGGCTTGCACATGACGGCATAGTAGCCTTTGGTTTCAAGCGTGACTTCGAACTCTTCGTTGACTTTGCCGCCAAAAGCGTCTGCCCCCTTGGGGATCATTCCCTTGATGGTTTCGGCATTGTGCCCACGATCCGTCGCAAGGAACTTGATCGTATCACCTGCCGAAACCGACAACGCGGCTGGTTCGAACACCATGTTTCCCGCTTCGCCCTTATTGAGCATGTGCACTTCGTAAGTTTCAGCAACGGCTGCGCCACCGATCGTTGATGCGAGAGCGAGTGCTGCTGTAAGCATTCGTAACATTGGTCTTTCCTTTCAATTGAAACGTCGTTGGTGCACTTTCTATCGAAACGGCAGTGTCGCCTCTTTGCGGATGAACAAACTTCGCTCGCTTTGGGATCAGGCTTTTGCGGGTTCGAGAATGTGCCTTATCCCGCGGAACCGAACGCGGTAGGGTCTGGCTTGAAGGCAATCAGATCGGGGCAATCAGAGCGTGAACAAACTCGACAACACTCTTCTGAAGTCATTGCCGCCCTTCTTGAACCTTGCGCCAGACCAGATCCGGGACATTCTCGAGCGCGCACAGCCAAGGCGTTTCGCGACAGGAGACACAATCTTTGCCGAAGACGGCACCGTGGATGCATTCTTTCTGCTTTTGGATGGCTACGTCCGTGCCGTGCGCATCACAGAGGACGGCGAACAGATCGTTTTGCTTCACATTTCTTCAGGGCAGTTGTTTGGCATTGCAAAAGCCATAGGGCGCACCACATATCCGGCCTCTGCAATTGCCACCGGCGAGTGTCTGGTGTTGTCCTGGCCGACAAGACACTGGGACGAGTTCATCAAAAAATATCCCCGTTTTGCAAGCGAAACCTACAGCACTGTCGGCAGTCGCATGGGCGAGTTGAACAATCGCATCGTTGAAATGTCGACGCTTCATGTCGAGCAACGGGTTGCAAATGCGATCCTGCGAATGGTGCAACAGGCAGGCCGCAAAACCGAGCAAGGGATCGAGATCGACTTTCCCGTCACGCGGCAGGATGTCGCCGAAATGGCAGGCACGACATTGCATACCGTCAGCCGTCTTCTCAGTGCATGGCAAAAGGCCGAGATCATAGCAAGCCGTAGAAAGCTTATAGTGGTGACGGCCCCCCACAAGCTTGTGGTGTTTTCGGAGACCGGCCAATTTCCCGAATAGCGGCGCGCAAATCGTTTCGAAGGACGTCAGGGTCCAGACGATAAATCACGCAGACCTCGTCAAGAGTATGCATAAGGTTGACCGAGCATCCGACGCAGTACATGCCACGGCGTAGAAAGACGCCAATGGTTTCTGGCCGCCGTTGCATCAGCCGTCCGACCGAAAGACCGTCGCGGGGTCGAATTTCGATGGGCATGCATTCCTCCATAAGTTGCCCAAGCCTGCCTCCGATGTGAATCGGTCTCTTTGTCTAGGCTCAAACTTCTGGAGAGTTTTAAGTGCCTCCGACGTGTCGCGGATCCCGAAAACAAAACTGTATGCCCTCAGAGCGAACAGAAGCAAAAAGAGAGAATTGAGCGGGCTGAGTTTTCACATATTGTCGTAGCAACACCATTTCTTCCCTGACGGCAATTTTGGGACAAATCGTGGGAAGGAGGTCTTTGATGCCAAAGCCAAAGCTGTCTCAGCATTCTCTCAGACTTGGAATTCTGTTATCCCTTGGGTTGCTAGGGTCCTCTAGGAGCATCAGTTATGACACGAAAAATCGCGAACAAGGTCTATGAAGGTGAACTTGCGCGCCTACAAATTGAATTGGTGAAGCTTCAGGAGTGGGTGAAACATTCAGGACATCGAGTCGCCATTGTCTTTGAGGGGCGCGATGCTGCCGGGAAGGGTGGAACGATCAAGCGAATTACTGAAGCGTTGAATCCGCGCATATGCCAAGTAGTTGCACTTCCGGCGCCGACGGAACGAGAGAAGTCCCAATGGTATTTTCAGCGATACACAGCGCATCTACCGGCAGCAGGTGAAATCGTCATATTCGACCGTTCGTGGTACAATCGTGCGGGTGTTGAGAGGGTTATGGGGTTTTGCACCGACGAAGAATACACAGAGTTCATGCGAAGCTGCCCAGAGTTTGAAAGAATGCTGGTCCGCTCCGGAATTCAGCTCATCAAGTATTGGTTTTCAGTAAGCGACGAGGAACAGGAGCGGCGGTTTCAGAAGCGCCTGACCGATCCGACTAAGCAATGGAAGCTCAGCCCGATGGATCTGCAAAGCCGCAAGCGTTGGGCGGACTATTCAAAAGCTAAGGACAATATGTTTGCCCACACCGATATCAAGCAAGCTCCATGGTATGTGGTAGATTCTGACGTCAAAAAGCACGCGCGATTGAACTGCATAAGCCACCTTCTCTCACTGATCCCCTATGAGGATGTTTTTAGAGATCCTATCGCGCTGGAGGACCGCCCACCGCAAAAAGGATATGAGCGTCCTCCGATGAGTGACCAGACTTTTGTCCCCGAAGTTCATAAAAAATTGGATTAGAAGGCATAAGCAGCAGCGCTATTGGCAGCAGCGCACAAAAGAGGCGCAAAAACTGGCGGATGGTATCGCGCCAAGGGTTCTTGATCTGGAGGTCAGCTTCAGAGACCAAGTCTATGCTTACCAGGCACTAAATCTCATGGGTGTAGGCGTCGCAGTGCGCGCATTTACCATGCACGAGCTAATTGCTGAAAAGATGCGCCCTGCTGCAACAGCCAATCAGAAAGCGATATCGCCGCCAAGACGTCTACGACACCGCCTATCTGATTGATGACCGTGATTTTGGCGCGGCCGGCAAATCCGAAATTCTGGCGACACTGATCGAAAAATGCCGCAGCAGCGGTATTGAAGCCAACCAAACGTCCATGGACGATCCGGAAATCAAGCGTCGCGCAGCGGCGGACTGGGACACGTTAACCTTGGAAGTGAGTGACCTGCCGAATTTCGAAGAGCGCTTTGTCCTCATGCGCGATCTTTATGTTTCGCTGCCGTCGGATGACCCACAGAACGACTCGTAGTCAGCCCGATGGGGCGCATTTTGGTCGCTGGAGAACCCGGAGCTGACATCATTACCGAACTTTATCGCGTTGCGGGCGAGTTGGTGATCGACAAACCGGGCAATGGCGGCAGCCATGTTTGCAACCTCTTCATCGAGGAGGAATGCTCCAATTTCTTCAAAGCAACAGGATATAAAACCAATTGAACGCAAAACGCTCTAAGCAGTCGAAAGGTCACGAAAAGCTGGCTGAACGTCGGGTTGATTCCGCTACCCGGCCTCATGCTGGAAAACACTTGAGAACTGCTCACGCAATAATTTCTTTTGCACTTTGCCCATAGTGTTGCGCGGTAAGGCGTCGACCACCTCGATCCAACGGGGTCGCTTGAACCCGGCCAAGTCACGCTTGGCCGCATCTTCGATCGCTTTCACATCCAAGGCAGTATTGGGTTCTGCAACCAGCACAGCAATCACACTTTCACCGAAATCTGGGTGGGGCGCTCCGATAACTGCGCTTTCCAGGACGCCGTCGAGATCGTCAAGAAACAGTTCAATTTCCTTGGGGTAGATATTGTAGCCACCAGAAATGATCAGGTCCTTCCCACGTCCGACGATATGGACATAGCCGTCCATGTCGATCAAGGCCAGATCGCCCGTGATGAAAAAGCCATCTGGGCGAAGCTCCTCCTTCGTTTTCTCAGGCATGTTCCAATAGCCTTTGAATACGTTAGGACCGCGCACCTCTAAAACGCCGATTTCGTTGCGGTCCAGTTCGCCTCCGCTTACGGGATCGCAGACTTTTACTTCAACATCGGCCAGAGGAAACCCGACTGTGCCCGCACGGCGGTCGCCGATATAAGGATTTGAGGTGTTCATGCTGGTTTCGGTCATGCCGTAGCGTTCCAGTATCCGGTGCCCTGTCCGTTCGGCGAAGCGTTCGTGGGTTTCCGCCAGCAAGGGAGCGGAGCCCGAGATAAAGAGCCGCATATGGGACGTCATGTCTTTGTCGAAACGCGCATCGTCAAGAAGGCGCGTATAGAATGTCGGCACACCCATCATGGCGGTTGCATCGGGCAGGCGGGCAAGGGCTGTTTCGACGTCAAACTTCGGCAGGAAGATCATGGAACCGGCGGCCAGAAGCATAACATTCGTCGCCACAAACAGGCCATGACTGTGAAAGATCGGCAGGGCATGCAAAAGAACATCGCCGCTTGTAAAACGCCATTCGTCCACAAGCGCTTGTGCATTTGAAGACAGGTTTTTGTGGGTGAGCATCGCGCCCTTGGAGCGACCTGTCGTGCCCGACGTGTAGAGTAAGGCCGCAATATCGTTCTCGACACGGTGTGCAGTTTCGGCAGTATCGATTTGCTTTGACATCAGATCGGCCATTGTGCCGGTTCCGTCGCCCGCAAGTGTTAGAAGGGCGCAGTTCTTTTCACGGGCTATCTCCGCAAGCGCGTCTGCCTCACTAGGATCACAAACAAAGAGCGCGGCGCCGCTGTCCCCAACGAAATAGTCAAGTTCGGATGCGGTGTAGGCAGTGTTGAGCGGCAGAAAGATAACGCCTGCCTGCACACAACCGGCATAGAGCGCCAAGGCTTGGGGAGACTTGTTGATATGCACGGCTACCCGGTCACCAGGAACGAGGCCGAGTGCTTTGAATGCATTGGCAAACTGCGCGGCCATAGAGAGGAAGGCCGAATAGCTGATTGTGCTTCCCTCTGAAACATAAAGGAACGGTGCGTCACTGCCCGCATGAGGGGCGAACAGCGCGTCGTAAAGGTGGTTGCTCATCGTGTTCTATGTCCCATCGCTGCCCCGTTTCTACGGGCGGATCAATTGGTTTTGAGGGCTTCCTGCTCGAGGATTTTCGTATAACGCGCAAATCCCAATGTGACGTGGGCGTGAGCCGCCGCGCGCGCGGCTTCAGTATCGCCGGCGGCGACGGCTTCGGTAATCGCACCATGCTCTTCCAACGAGCGCGCAATATTGGTGGCGATGGATAGCCCGCGCCTGCGGAACAGGTGCATCTCTTTGACGATATTGTCGTAGATCGATTTTGCCCTTGGATTATTTGAGGCTTCGAGAAGCAAGTCGTGGAATTCGATGTTCAACGCATAGTAGCTTTCAGTGTCGTCATTGCGACGCGCGTCTTCCATCTTGTTCATATTCCTTTTCAAGGGCTTAAGAACCCCCCGTCCTGCGCCGCTTGCAACTTCCCGCGCTGCAGCCGAGCATGCCATCGCGAAAATAGCGCCGCGCAATTCGTAAAGGTTGCGCACTTCATCCAACGTCGTCTGGTGAACGAACGCGCCCCGATTGGCGATCAGATCGATAAGGCCTGAATCGGCGAGGGAACGTATCGCTTCGCGGACAGTTCCGCGACTGACGCCCATCGCGTTTGAGAGCGCAAGTTCATTCATCTTTTCACCAGCTGCGAGTTCGCCTGCTTCGATCATCCGCTCGAGTTCACGGCGCACTTCACCTGCCAGAGTCGCACGCTGCGCGCCAATTACTCTTGCGTTCATGTCCATACCCTTTGTTGATTGAACCTGATTATTTTGTCAACAATCAACATTCATATTGTTATTTGCTGATATACCGCATATGTCTTTTGTAACAACCTGAACCGCATGGGGCCAGAGATGAACCAGCTTGCTGAGATTTAAATGACTGACCTTGAAAAAGCCCGCACGTCGACGCCAAGTCCTGCGGGAAGCACCGCCCTAAATGGGTTGCGTGTCTTGGATCTTACCCGGGTCCGTTCTGGACCAACATGCGTGCGCCAGTTGGCGGACTGGGGTGCGGATGTGATCAAAATTGAGGCGCCAGTCGATACGGCGCAGTTTGGTGGCCCAAGATCGGGACCGGACTTTCAGAACCTGCACCGCAACAAGCGCAGCCTTACACTCGACCTTAAAAGTGAGGCTGGCAAGGCCGCGTTTCGCAAGCTTGCTGATACGGCAGATGTGATTGTTGAAAACTTCCGTCCGGCAGTGAAGACGCGTTTGGGCATTGATTATGAGACCTTGTCAAAGACCAACCCGGGCTTGGTCTACGCTTCAATTTCCGGCTTCGGGCAAGACGGTCCGTTGGCAGATCGCCCGGGCTTCGACCAGATTGCTCAAGGCATGGGGGGATTGATGTCCATAACCGGTAAGCCCGGGGAAGGGCCGATGCGCGTGGGCATCCCAATTGCGGACCTCTGCGCTGGTCTTTTAGCGGCTCAGGGCATTCTAGTTGCTCTTTTTGAGCGGCAGCATTCGGGCATGGGTCAATGGGTGCAAACATCACTGTTGCAGGCGCAGGTTTTTATGCTGGACTTCCAGGCTGCGCGGTTTCTGATGGATGGCGATGTTCCCAAGCAGGCCGGTAATAATCATCCGACGTCGATCCCGACTGGTGTCTTCAAGACGAGCGATGGACATATGAATCTTGCCGTCACCGGGAACAATATCTGGGCTAAATTTGCCGAGACGGTCGACCGAAAGGACTGGTTGGAGGATCCCGACTACGCAACTCCGACCGCGCGCTCGGACAATCGCGACGCATTGGGGGTCGAGATTGAGGCCATCACGCAGACGCGGACAACGGCGGAGTGGATCGAACTGTTCACAGCTGCCGGGGTGCCAGCCGGTGAGATCAACGATATCGGTCAGGTGTTCAGCAATGAACAGGTGCGTCACTTGGGTATGGCCCAGCCGGTTGTCAGCCAGGAGCGTGGCGAGACGGAACTGGTCGGACAACCCATCATCATGAGCAGAACGCCAAGTCGGATCGCCAGTCCGCCACCAACAGCCGGCCAGCACAGCGAAGAGTTGCTCCTCGAAATTGGGCTCAGCTCTGAAGAAATCGCTGATATGAAGGCCTCTGGCGCAACCTGAACATTTAAAAAGCGAACCCAACAATGACCACCAAGATACTTACAGAGCAGTCCGGCGACATAGCGCGGATCATCTTCAATCAACCGGAAAAGCGCAACGCGGTGTCACTTGAGATGTGGGAAGCTGTCGAAGAAGCTGCAACGCGTTTTGCCGCCGATGAAACGGTGCGTATTTTGATCTTGTCGGGTGCGGGCGGAAAGGCCTTTGTGTCCGGCGCCGATATCTCAAAGTTTGAAACCGAACGCGGGAGCGCCGAGGCAGTAGATCACTATAATGCTACCACAAAGCGCGTTTATGATCTGATCGAGGCCTTTCCAAAGCCGACTATTGCACAGATTGACGGATACTGCATCGGCGGTGGTGTCGCATTGTCCTTGTCCTGCGACATCCGGATTTGCGGTGAGAAATCACAGTTTGCGGTGCCTGCGGCCAAGCTAGGGCTGGGTTATGGCTTTGCCGGGATAAAGCGGTTGGTGGATGTCGTTGGTCCGTCCTTTGCAAAAGAGATATTTTTTACCGCGCGCCGTTTCACTTCGCAGGAGGCAATGGGGATGGGGCTGGTAAACCGGGTCGTACCTGACGATCAGGTGGCGCAGGTTGCGGAAGAAACTGCGCGGATGATCGCGGACAATGCTCCCATGACTGTAAGTTCGGTGAAATTCATTGTTGCTCAGACCGTTGCTCCGGAAAGTGAGCGTGATCTTGAGGGATGTGCGGTTCGCGTGAAGGCCTGTTTCGACAGTGCAGACTACATTGAGGGCCGCCGGGCATTTCTTGAGAAGCGTAAAGCTAATTTTGTTGGTGCTTGATGGAAAAGGTCGGTTCTGAGCGAATTGATGAGGCTGGCGCACGCGCCCATTTTGAGACGGCCCTTGCGGATCATGCCCAAGAGTTCGAGACGTTCTTTTTTGCGCGCTTTCTTGGCCTAAGGTTCGAGTATTTGCCTCAGGACGTGCCAGGAGAGGACAAAGAAGTCTGCAAACTGACATTTGACGTGACAGATATGTTGAAGAACCCACAAGGCACATTGCACGGCGGAGCGATGGCTTCAGCGATGGATATTTCGATGGGCCATCTTGTCAAGAAAGTCGCAGGCCCTGGGGCCACCATAGAGATGAAGGTTCAGTTCATGCGGCCTGTCCGCGAAGGCACTGTTACCTGTGAGGGGCGTTTCCTGAAGCGAGGGCGCAGTTTGTCCTTTATGGAGAGCCGCCTTTCTGGTCCGGACGGTAAGCTCGCGGCACTTGCTACCGCGACATGGAAAATGCCCTAGCGGCGACCTTTTGGGGTTTGAGCGACATGACCTTCTCATCCGAGCTTTTATCTGATGTGCGATCAAAATTTGCGCATGTCGCGGAATGTCCTTTTGGTGGCCCGCGCGTTTTTTTTGAAAATGCCGGGGGCGCGCTGACGCTGAATTCGGTTGTGGAAACTTCAGGTCGGATGGCGGCCATCCCGGACAATCAGGGGCGCGACAACCCGGCGTCCCATGCGCTTGTCGCAATAATCGACAAGGCAAAGGCCGACATGCGTGTCCTGTTCAATGCGCCCGATGGCCAGTTCTTCGTGGGGGAAAGTGGCACGGAATTATTGTTCCGGCTGATACGGGTGGCCTGTCTTGGAACGCCTGATGGGACGGTTCTGAGCAGTACAGTTGAACATCCTGCCACCCGAAGTGCAGCGTCGAAGTGGGCAGAGACTGCGCGCAAGACCCACGTTCTTATTCCGCATGACGATGCCGTGGGGGCAGTGGATGCCGCTGCCTACTCTACCATGGTGCGCCCAGAGACTCGCGTGGCAACGATCCTGCACACATCACCGGTGACGGGAATGAGCATGGACGTCGCAGCTATTTCGAGGGCGATCCGTGTAGTCTCGCCGGAGTGTTTCATCATTGTTGATGGGATACAGCACGCGGCACACGGGCAGTTGGATATCGAAAGCTATGGCATCGATGGCTATGTGGTCTCGCCGTATAAAGTATTCTCACGTCACGGGTATGGTGTGGCCTGGATGTCCGACCGACTGGCTGCTTTGCCACACGACCATTTGCTTGGTGCACCCGGCGAGCCATGGGAGTTAGGAACCCGTGACACGGGCGCCTACGCAACATTCTCGGATGTTGTGGATTATTTCGAGTGGCTTGGAAGTAAGGTCAGCCACGAAACGGATCGCCGTGCCCGTATCGTGGCGGCAGGACACGCGATCCATGCCCACGAGAAGGCGCTGACGGATGCGATGATTTTTGGGACGGGTAACCTGAAGGGGCTGGCGGATCTTGCCAGTGTCTCCATCATAGGGGGCGTCGAAAACCCACGTCGCGAGGGTCTTGTGTCGATAGCTGTTCAGGGACAGGCCGCGCGTGATGTTGTCACAAAGCTGCAAATGCGCGGCATCCGCACCCACACCCGCAAGGCGGACCACTATTCGGGAAATATCCTTGACCCTTTGGGCATGCCTTCGGCGATACGGGTGTCGATGTGTCACTACAATTCCACTGGAGAGGTTGCGCAATTTCTTCAGGCGATGCGCGAGATTGTGGAAGAGGGTGCCTAGTCCGCTGCGAGGCTGGTGAGTTGATTGAAAAGGGCTGGGGTGATTTCCAGCCCTTTTTCGCGGGCGATGTCAAAAGCTGCCATTGCCCGGGCGCCAGGAAACCTGATGGGTTGGTTTGGGTCGCTTTGCCCGGAGTTGGAAAGGCTTTCTGAGGCCGTGCGCATCTGATGAGAGAGTTCCTCGGGGTCCATGATTTTGCGCGTATCGATCAGAACAAACATCTGGCCAAGGTTTTGTGGCTTTTCAGGTGATCGTACGGAATTCGGAATAGCCGAAAGCATGGCCGCTCCTGAAAGACCGCCGGCGAGAAGATCAAGGCAGAGAGCGAGCCGGCTTCCTTTTGCGCCTCCGATGGCTTGCATCAAGCCTTCCAGCGCTTTGGCCGGGTCTGTCGTGGGTCTGCCATTGATATCTGTCGCCCAGGTCTCGGGGATGGTTTCACCCGCTGCCGCCATCGCGCGGACGCGAGATCGCGACACAACGGACATCGACATATCAAGAAGCACAGGCGCTCCGCCCGGGTTTGGCATGCCAATGCCCAATGGGTTGTTGCCGATCGCCTGGCGCTGGCCACCCTCAGCCGCGATCATTGGAGCGGTATTCGACGTGATAATTGACGCCATCCCCGCCCGGCTTGCCAGAAACAGGTAGGGGGCCAATGCACCAAGATGGTTTGCGTTTCGACACAAGACGACTGCTGCGCCTTGAGTTTCAGCGACTTCAATAGCAGCATACAACGATTGATGTGCCACGGCGGGGCCAAGTGCGTTTGCGCCGTCTACAGTGCGGATCGACGGCGCAGTCGCTGTAATTTTCGCGACGGCCGAGGCTGTAATGCCGCCCACTTTCATCCGGTCACGATAGGTTGCGACGCGAGACAACCCATGTGTGTTCAGTCCCATCATCTGGGCAATCGTCAGAATCTCCGCAGCGGCTGCTGCCCCCGTTTTAGGCACACCCGCACGCTCGAATGCGCGGGCCACAAGTTTCAAGGCGTCCTGCTCGGACAGGCGCATCCCTAAATCCCCGCGTTCTTGGCCTCTTCTGCACGCCTACTGAATTTGTTCAGGAGCGGAAGTATTCCCACCAGCACGACCGTGACGCCGATGATCCAGAGCGAGGCAGGTCGCTCGATGAAGATGCCGAATGAGCCGCGCGAAATGGTCAGCGTCTGACGCAGTGCTTCTTCTGCCAGTGGACCAAGGACCAATGCCAGAACCAGAGCCGCCGGAGAGAAGCCGTAAAGCCGCATGAAGAAGCCGGCAATACCAGCCGCGAACATGATGTATGTTTCCACGAACGACGCGTTCACGCTGAATGTGCCTAGCGTGCAGATCACAACAACTGTTGGGCCGAGGATGCGGTAGGGGACCTTGATAAGTTGCACAAAGAGTGGGATCGCAAAGATGCTGATTGCAAGCAGGGCCATGTTTCCAAGGTACATTGATGCAATCAGGCCCCAGGCGAGTTCGGGGTTTTGCTCCATGAAAAGCGGCCCCGGTCGCAATCCCCACATCAAGAAGGCGGCCAACAGAACGGTTGTGGACGCCGAGCCCGGGATACCAAGTGTCAAAAGCGGGATCATCGCTCCGGACGAGGCTGCATTGTTCGCTGTCTCGGGAGCCACAAGGCCCGCCATTTCCCCCTTGCCGAAGTTCTCGGGGTTCTTCGAAATTGATCTTTCGACGGAATAGGCCATCAGCGAGGCGATCGTGGCGCCAGCGCCTGGAATGACCCCTACGATGAAGCCAAGTATGGAATGGCGAACCATAGTCATTCGGGTCGATATATAGTCCTGCGCCGTGGGCCAGAACCTTTCTTCGTTGTCGTATTGGACAATCGACCCTGATCCGGATTTGTGGAGACCCTGATAAAATGCATAGAACAATTCACCCAAGCCAAAGAGGCCGATTGCAATGGGGATGAAGTAAATGCCACCAATGAGTTCAGCCGAGCCAAATGTATAACGGCCCTGTCCGGTTTCTAGATCAACGCCGACCGTACCAAGGGCAAATCCGATGAGCGCGGAGATCACGCCAAGCCGCCAATTGGATCCGATCATTACGATAAGTGTAAGCATCCCCATAGTTGCCAGCAGGAAGTATTCTGGCGGTCCAAAACTTCGCGAGACCTGAGCAAACATTGGCGCAAGGAGGGTGATCATGATCACACCGACAGTTCCTCCGACAAAGGAGGCAACTGCTTGCATCACGAGCGCGGGTCCGGCTCTTCCCTGCTTGGCAAGCGGAAAGCCGTCAAATGTGCTGGCAACAGTTGCGCTTTCGCCAGGTGTATTCAGAAGGATTGATGTGATCGTGCCTCCGTACATTGCCCCATAGTAAATTGCGGCAAGCATCATGATGGCCCCCGTCGGGTCCATTCCGAAGGTGACGGGCAAGAGAATTGCCAGACCTGCCGACGGGCCGAACCCAGGGATGACCCCGACAACCATCCCGACCATTGCACCGATCAAAAGGTAGAGCATGTTGATGGGCGAAATGGCTACGGAAAAGCCCATCATGAGATCGCTGAAAATGTCCATCTAGGGCACTCCTGGTCGCGGAAGCGTTTCCGCGCGAATTATGAGAACGGCAGATTGTAGAGAGCGGGCGGCATGTTGGCGTTTAGCACTCGGTCGAACAGTATGTAGACTGTACTTGGAATGACGACGGCAAGGATGGCGTTTTGCAGATGTTTGCCTTCGTTGACGAAGAAGAGCGCCACACCGAGGTAGATCACAGAGGCTGGGAACCCTCCCAGAAGGCGCAGTAAGACCGCATAGACAATTGCGAGCCCCATCAAGACAACGACATCGCCCCAGCCGCTGTCCTCGGAAGGGATAACCTGATCGGCTGCCGCGTCCGAGCCGGCGCGGCGCGCATCGATGATCGCCCAAATCGTGAAAAACACCATGCCGATTCCGACGAGCCGCGGGAAGAATCCGGGGCCAAGACGCCCGGTGCGTGTCATGAAGGAAAGATCTGCGAAGGCAACGTAGCTGTAGAATACAGAGCCGGCCAGCAAAACGAGCAGAAATCCGATACGCATTGTGATTTGGCCTCCAATAAATAAGTGATCGGCCGCACCGAGGGTGCGGCCGATCACATGTCTAGCGATTGCTATTC
>NZ_JBVCWP010000032.1:0-23433 GCF_057460485.1 Boseongicola sp. | reverse complement strand
TGGTGGAACGATATTTCTCGACGAAATTGATCGTCTCACGCACCCCATGCAGGCCACAACCGTGAAGTCACCCGGCTGGGCTCGCACGATCCAATTCCGCTAGACGTCCGATTTATCGCCGCGTCCAAACATGACCTCGAAACAGCGGCTGCGCCCGGTGAATTCAGAAGCGACCTTCTTTATCGCTTGAATGTTGTCACAATACGCTTGCCAAATCTGTCTGAACGACGCGAAGACATCCCTCGCCTGTTTGTGCAACTCGTCGAAGAGGCGTCAATTCGTTACAAGCGCCCCGCACCGACACTTCCCGGCGCGGTCCTAAGCCGCATCAGCGCCCGTGAGTGGCCCGGCAATGTCCGCGAACTGAGGAACGCCGCCGATCGCTTTGCGCTAGGGCTTGATCTCGACATCGGGGGCGCGAAAGCTGGCGAGGGGCGCACCCCTTTCGGGTCAGTTGGCGACCTATGAGAAAAGTCTGATCGCCGCGGCCATCACCAGTCAGGGCGGAAGTCTGAAGGCGACCTACCAGTCGCTTGGGCTGTCGCGCCGTGCCCTTTATGAAAAGATGCAAAAGCACGGGTTGTCCCAGCAGGATTTTATTGACGACGACACAGATTAGGGTCGGATGGGCGGATTTGCGCACATTCAACGGACGATTTGTGCCGGTTTCTGCACAAGCCGCGCAAGGCGCACGCCTGTTTGCGAAAACGCTTAAACGACATCCCTTGCGCTTGACCTCCCCCCTGCAGCACTAGTCCGCCTAATGATGCACCTTTCGGGTCGGCATTTGGGCGAGGCCAGCCGCTACGACTGGCCATCATGGGAGGATACGGTATGAAAGACGTCGCACTGACGGCAGTTGCCGTCGCATTGACCACGACAGTTGCCTACGCAGACGGCCACGTCGACAAGACCGGCTGGCCTGAAAGCTTTACCGTTGGAACCGCGTCACAGGGCGGAACCTACTTCGCCTATGGTTCAGGCTGGGCCAACCTTGTTGCGAACGAGCTTGGCCTTTCTGGCGGTGGCGAAGTCACTGGCGGACCGATGCAGAACATGGCGCTGGTTCACACAGGTGACGCGCAATTCGGCATGACAACAATGGGTCCTGCTGCAGAATCGCTTGCTGGCACCAACCCAAATGCACCCGGCCTGCAAATGTCCGGAGCGTGCGCGATGTTCCCGATGTATCAGACTCCGTTCTCCGTGACGGCTCTGGCGTCGTCCGGCATCACCACGATCGCAGATATTCCTGCCGGGGCGAAAATTGGTTTCGGCCCTGCGGATTCGACGTCTGACACCTACTTCCCGCGCATGATGGAAACGCTTGGCGTTGACTTCGAGCGTCGCAACGGCGGTTGGACTGACCTTGGCAGCCAGCTTCAGGACGGTCTTTTGGATGTCATCGCATTTGCAGCAGGCGTTCCGGTTCCTGCCGTAAGCCAGCTTGAAGTTCAGACCGACGTGAACATCATCGAGTTCACCGAGGCCGAGCAGGAGACTATTCTTGGAGCTTTCCCGGTAAGCCAGTTCGACATTGCATCCAGCACATATACCTCGCTGGACGCCGACGCGCGTTCGGTCAGCATGTGGAACTTCGCGATCGCAAACTGCGACCTGCCTGATAGCTTCGTAGAAGCCGTTGTTGATGTCGTCATGTCGGACAACGCCCGCATGCAGAACATCCACAAGGCAGCCCGGTCTACAGTGCCTGCGAACTACGACAAAAATGGCGTTCTGAAGTGGCACCCGGGTGCGGCCAAGTGGTTCAAAGAAAACGCCGGGGCCGATATCCCTGACGAGATGATCTACGGAATGTAAGGAAGGGTTTCGTCGCGCCTTTGGCGCGGCGATCCACCGGGGGCGTCGCCCCCGGAGCCCCAGAGAATTTCCACCAAGAAGAAGACTGACACGAACCGGTGTTGCGCTAGTGTGGCGCCAAATAACGAAGCTATGCCGGGCGGGGACCCCCCTGAACCGATACATCCGCACAAATCAAAGGACCCGTGATCGCAGAGGGCGTTGACGAGGAGCCGGTTGAGGCGAACCGACGCCTGTTTGAGGGTTGGCATTTGACCCTTATGGCACGTCTGCCCGCATTTTACGCCGCCTTCCACATGGCCGCCCTGAACGGTTTGTCGATCTCAGAGTGGACCGGTATCACCGTCCCATTCCTACCAACGCTCCCTCTTGAGACGTGGAATTTCCGGATTGTCCACGTTGCGGGCGCCCTGTGTCCGGCGCGAACCCAATGGAGACCAGCGTTGCCAGCTTCAAAATAGGCATCGCGGCCTTCATTGTCCCGTTCATGTTCTTTTACAACGGTGCGATCCTGATGGACGGCACCTGGTTTGAAGTGATCCGGGCAAGTGCGACCGCAGTCTTCGGGGTCTACCTTTTGTCTTCCAGCGTGCAGGGTTGGTTCATGGGCGGAATGACCGCTTGGTTCATTCGCTTGGCTCTGCTTCTTGCAGCACTCTGCATGATTGCAGGTGGGCTTGTGACTGACCTGATCGGGATCGGCCTGACCGCGGCGACCTACTTTGTGCAAAAGGTGTTCAAGCCTTCGCCAGATGCGCAAATCCGGATGTCCGGCGCCGACTAAGTCGCCGGCAACGGCCCTTAAAGAACGACGCGCGCTTGCCAATCGCGGGCGAGCGTCGCCACATCCGCGGCATTGGTCATCACGAAGGCCATTGATGTTTCGCACTCTACAAAGAGAACCGCCGCGCCATCGATATCGCCCGCAAACACAAGGCCACTCGGCCCTGTTTCGCCCTGAAAGAGCATGTCTTTCTTACTGAAATATCCATCAAGGAAAAGCGCGGCTTTGTTGCTCAGTCCAGCCACAATATCTTCTGGGCCGGATTGGTCCTTGACCTCTTCCCCTTCGATGAGGAGCCACGCGGTCGCCCGCACACCCAGAGATTTAAGGTAGTCTGCAAGTTCCGCATCGGGATTTTCGCGGCCCGCTCCGGAAGCCGCAATTTGCCAGGCGCGCGCCAAGGGCCCAGACGGAACGCCAATGTCAGACGGAAAACCGTCACCCGACTGTCGACGACTTGAGATCGTCCAGACCTCCCCTGCTGCAAGCAAGCCGATCAAGACATCGCGCAATTGACCAAGGGCTGGGTCTTCGGCATCCGCGATGGCCTTGCCAACAAGCCCGACTGCCGCATCCCGTAACGCTGATGCGGCGACCAATGCCTGAAGCCGGCGGTTCGCAACCGCTATGAAAATTGATGTGTCGCCTTGAGTGAACCCCAGCTCACGCGGCAAGATCGTTTCGTCGATCTGTGAGACCACCGCCGCCAAAAGGCGCTCCGGCGTGCCGCGGATCGTCCGGCTTTCACCGGGGGCGCTCGCTCGTTGACGGAGCTTCGCCAACTTCGCTTCAAGCCGGGAGAAATCGTCCACGCCGGTCTCCCCTTCCCTAAGCCTTGCTCATGATCGTGCTCAGCGTTGCTGTCCCACGGGCGACTACTTTCGCCAAATCAGCATCAGGTGCACAGAGACAGATCAGTGCTTCGCTTTGAGATTGCGAGGCCCGCAAATAGACCCGGACATCGACCGGGGTCATGGTGATCGCGGTTTGCGCTTTGGCTCCGTCCAGAAAGGTCCGCGCGCCCTCGGCAACCCCCCCATCCAAAACCGCTGCCGCCGTTTCGGTCAAGGCATCAAGTTCTTCCTGAGCATGGCGCGTTGAGGAACTGACACAAAGGATCATCGACGTGTTCAAATCAGCAAACGCCGCAAGGTCGCATCCTTCGACATCCGCTCTTAGCCCGTCCAATACCTCGGTGACGTCCATTATCCGCCCTTTGTCGCGTCAACGCACAACCGCGCAGTACGCCAATACCTTAATGCGCAGCAAGACCGGCGGACGCAAGCCCCGCCGGTCTTTGCAAAAATGCTGACAAATGTGCTGTACCTTAAAAGGGAGGAAGCGGGGCCGGTGCCGAGCGCGTGCGGCTGTTGATGCGTCGCGCCAGAAGTTTCTTGGGCTGAATTCGCGAAGGCATAACAAATTTCGACGGCGCATCGGGATCGGTTGCTGCATTGGCGTCGTCGTACTCCGCCTTGCGAACGCCAATCTCGGCCAGAAGCCTGTGAAGAGCGTTAGAGAAATCCTCGGCGCCGCTGGCGCTCCACTTCTCAGCGTCACCGTCCGCGGCGAGCGCGCGTGTCAGTGAGATTGGGAAAATTTCCTTGAAAAGCCCGGCTGTTTCGCGCCCAACGCGTTTGGCAACGCGCATCTGATCACGCTCGGACAAAATCTTGTCCATCCGCGTAAGCAACAGGAAGCTGTTTGCATAAAGCGCGGGCGGAAGCATGGACCAAACCGCAGCTTCAGATTGCCGCCATGCTTGGGTCGCATGCGAGCACCAGATCACGGCATCGGCGTGGGGGATTACGCGTTGCCAAACTTCTGCATCCATATTCGGGTCCGAAATTCCCGGCATATCAATCAGATCGCAGTGATCCAAAAGCTCGGCATCATGAAAAATTCGAATAAAGGCCGTGTCTTCAACGGATACGTCTTCAAGGTTTTCAAGCTCGAGATCGAACTGCCGACCGTCAAACCCGACGCGATAAGGGGCCTCTGTGCCCTTGGAAATCCACACCGGCGGCAATTGTGTTGCCGTAACATTGACCGGCAACGCCGCGGTTTGGATCAACAGATTTGAGAGCGTTGATTTGCCCGCACTAAATTCGCCCATAAGGCAAAGGACCGGCTTTCCACCTTCGGATTTCTCAGGAAGACCCGGCCCCGCCATTTCTTCTTCCGGCTCGTAGAGCTCTTCAGGGGCGGCCTCGATGATTTGAAGGCCCTCTTCGGTCGACTCTCTGGGGAAGTCTTCAACAGGACCCTCGGTCTCAGCGTCTTCATGCGTCTCTTGGATTTCGTCCGATGCAGACGTCGGTCCACGATACAAAAGCGACGGGTCCGCAAAATCTGATGCGAAATCAGATTGAACGCCGGCCGTTTTATGATCTGCAACGACGTCCTCGAAGGCAGGCTTTGACGTCGCTCGCAGGCTGCCCGCTTCGCCAAGTAGGTCGTGACTGCTGGAGTCGAGAACCCGCCTGAGCGAACCTTCTACGCTGGTTTCCGCAGGCGTATCTTCCCCTGTTGTTTCGTTGGCTTTTTGGTCTTCCATCGTACCCCCCTCAGGCCGCAATTTCGGTCAGCGCTGCCATCGTTTGCTTCAACTGCGCGCGCTTAACGGCTGTTCCTTCGGCGTCCAGCAAGGCCGCGGCTCCGCCCGGTGCGTTTTCGGCCTCTTCGGCAAGGCGCGTCAGAATTGCGCGTTGCTCGGCCATAAATTCGCGAAGCTCCTGCAACGACGACTCGCGGATAGAGTCCGCATGTGGGCCACTTAAGCTTTCAACAATCGGGTCCGTCTCGGACTTGATCATCTCGGCAAACTCGGTCGCGAAAGACCGAAATCCCCGGCGCTTATGCCACCAGCGCGACCACCAAGTCCCTTTTAGGTCAAGCGCAATTGTCTGTCCCAAAAGAACCGGCGGCGGCACCAAAGGCGGCGTCGGAGCCTCAATCCCAAAGTCTTCCTCCGAAACATCAAACAGCCGGAAATAGACGCTTGCATAGGTTTCGGCCGTCTGGATCAGAAGTTCTTTGGTTGTCTGCTGCGCTTTGCGCCCGAACACCTGATAGGCTGTGCGCAGGAGGATGCGAAGTCCGCTTGGGTCGTATTCCCAAACTTCGCTTTCACCGTTCTCATCAAGATGCTTCAGCAAAGAGCCGGTTGCGCGCTCCAGAAAGCTTCTGTGAGATCGTTCTAGACGTTTGTGAAATGCGTCAATCGCGTTCTCGAAGGACGTGTTCATTGTGGCCAAAGACTCAGCCTCGATCCGCTGCAACTCGGCCTCAAGCTGCCCTTTTTCAAGCGGCGGCAGGGAGGCATCAGACTCCCGACGCGACACGACCTGATGTGCCGCGTTAAGGCCATTTGCAAGGTTCATCGCCGATTTGCCGATGCGGTCCAGCATATCTTGCCCAGCCCCGTCGGCAATACGCTCACTAAGCGCGGCGTAGATGCTTGGAAGCCCGGAAATGTCCCATAAAAGCTCTTCTGGGGTCAGAGATGCGGCATCGGTCACACGTCCCTCATCCACGGCCCATGCCGTCATAGCTTCTAGTGTTTCATCATCAACGGCGTCGAGATTGCCGGTCAGTGCGGCGGTCGCGCAATAGGCAGACGAGAAAATGATCTGAGCGTCTTTGGGACCGTCATGTTCGATCAGCGTCTTGCGAATACTGTCGCGGATTTCCGGGATCTGGCGCACTGGATCGCTCAGCTCGTCGCAGCGATTGACCGCAATGATGACTTCGCGCGACTTGACGTTGGCGATCAGACGGATCAGCGCCATGTCGACAGAGCTAAGCGCCTGGTGCGCGGCCAACACAACCACGCAGATACGGCTTTCGCGGATCGCGCGGATAGTGATCTGCTCGCGGATCATGAAAGTGTCGTTCACGCCAGGCGTGTCACGAATGCACATCGGCATTGGCATTTCAGGGCGCTGCATAAAGATTTCTGCAGACTTCGTGATATCGGCAAAGCGGCCCTGCGCCTGGCTTGTCTCGAAGTCATCTTCAAAATCATCGCCAAGGCAGACGTAGCGCTCGATCAATTCGTGGTCGAAATATCCATAGTCGTGCTGTTGGCCCAAAAGCAGCTCAAACTTTTCACCCAAACGCTCGCGGGATTTCTCGCGCATTTCGATGACTTGTTCGCGCACTTTTGCAAGCTCATCTTCCGCACCTGCGCGGCTTGCAAGCTCGCCAATGCGTCCACCGCGATCCAAAAGCCTGCTCCATTCCTCCGTGTCGAAGAAACGGAAACTCGCGCGGTTATCTTCCTGGGCAAAGTGCGGGTTCAGGTGCAACGAGGTGACTACAGACGTCCATGGGTTCACATCCGCGGGAAGCAAATCGGGAAAGCCAACCATTGCATTGACCAGTGATGTTTTACCCGCCTTCACCTGTCCGATCATCGTGATGGACGGTTCAGCATGCTTCAATTGATGATGCAAACGGCGCGCTGTGCGATTGGTGGATTTATCCCCCATCTTGCCCAAGGCGACCAGCGCCTGGCGCAACTCGCGCGATTTTTGCAGGTAGGGCCCAAGCCCCTCGAACCCACGTCCAAGGAGGTGCGCATTGCCTGCAGCTGGGGTGGCACCTTCTTCCATGATCCTCGTGTCAACTTTCATATCTACTACCTAACGAACACACACACCTGATGGGCAATCCTGACCGGTCACATTTGGTCATTCGGGCGCCATCGTTTCTGATCCCGCTAGAATTCCCGGCCAATCTGGCCATTTTGTGACGTATTTTCGGTCAATATCGTGTGTTCATCCTTTCTAAGCTGCCAATTTCATTTCCATTTCTCGACGAAGCTGGAGCAACAAAGTCACTGCGTCGGCCGCCGAGGCGTCCCCGCTTTCGACTTGCATCAACACCATCAAATCTGCCGCTTCGGTCAGATCGTCGAGAAAGGCATCGGCCGCCGAGCAGCCGGTATCATCGTCGCTGAACAGGTCAACAAGATGCTCAACTGCGTCCACGCATTGTGAGACAAGACCATCAGCCTTGCCCTTGCCAAGGCTTGAGGAAGCTTCCAAAAGTCCATCGCCTCGACGCCGCAAGAAGCGAATAGAATCAGAGAAAAGCACAACATTTTCAACGATTTCATCTTCGGTACTGCTTTGTATCTCCGGACTGGAATGCACCACTGGCGCAGGTTTTTGTGGCGAGGTCGGTCTCGTTTCAACCGAAACTACCGGTTTCGCCTTCGTCGGTTTGGACTGACTTGGGGAACTAATCTGATAGCGTGCAAGGAACAAATGCGCGCTGTCGACATCCGCGCGGCGCCCACGCTCCGCGTGCCGCAGAATCTCCGCACTGAGCGCGCCACCGCCAGAGGCATGATAGATTGCCTCATCGACTGCACCGCCTGCGTGGTGTGCCTTAATCGCCTGCAGGGTCGCCACCGCAAAGAGCGAATTAAACTCCTCGGACACCACGGTCTCAAGGTCAGCGATTCGCGACGTCAGAGCGTTCTTAGCGGACAAAACGTCCGCTTTCGACACCACCAGAAACGCGTGATCTTTCAAGCTGTCCGGCACGCGCGCCCAAAGCTGCGCCTCAGCCTCGCCAAATGTCTGTGTGCACCAAAGTGCAATATCCGTACGCCGAACGGCCCAATCAATTGCCGACTGAAACTCTATTGACGAGCCGTCAGTGACAACCTCCAGAAGACTGATACGTTGCAACAGCGGGAGAGGCATTTCCACGCGCATGAACGCCGGCGAAATCGCCTGCGCCTCTTCAAAATTCAGACCTTCGATAACATTTCGCCCGCCCGACGCGTCGGTGACGACGATCCGTTCTGTCGTCCCATAGGTAAGTTCGGTCGTCGGAAGTTTGCTGTCCCTGGGCAAAAGCCGCTGGCCAATGAACATGTTCAAAAGCTCTGACTTGCCTGATCCGGGTAGGCCAAGAACCGATACACGCACCGGCGACGACAGGCGTTGCAACAATAGCGAAGCATGTTCGCGGGCGGCCTTTGGCAACGCTTCAGTCGCAATAGCGTGCCGCAGCCGCTCGACAATGTCTTCGTCAGCGACGTTATCTCTCATGCCCCACCATCTGACGCGAGCCAGCGACGGCGCAGGAAGATCGGAGCGCCTTCATGGGACGATTTCTTGGAGTGCTGTGGTTGCGGAGCAGGCTCCGCGACGGCTTTGTTCACGGCCACCGTTTCCTCTGCCGGAGCAGACTGGGGCTTTATGGGTCGGGTGGTCACCTGCCGGCGTCTTGTTGCCCGGTTTTCGAACTCGGGCGTGAAGATATTGGCATTCTCTTCAGGCTGTGTCTTGAAGCGAACCTTGATGACGGAGAAACAGATATTGTCCTGCTCTGGGTCGGCAAGTGTAGCCAACTCGTTCATCAGCCGATCTGCAATGCGTGTTGCGGACTGGTCGTCGGTCTCGCGCAAAACTTTGCGGATTCTCCCGTTCGACAGGAATTGCAGCCCATCGCTTGCCACGACCAAAACATCACCGTTGCGCAGCTGGAAAGGCACTTCGGGACAGTCGATACGCTCAATCGTTTCGCCGATCAGCACCGACGTCAGCGCATTGCGATCCGGGTGATTGCGCCCGACATCTTCAGACATCATGCCCGAGCGGACCATATAGTCGATGTGGGGTCCAAGCGAGTGATCCTCGTTGAGCTGTCTCAACTGACCACCGCGGTATAGATAAAGCGGGCTGTCGCCTATTGAAATCCAGAATAATTTATCCCGCAGGAACACTGGGGCGACAAGCGTTGCACCCATCCCGGCGGTGTCGGGGTTGTTTGACGTATGTGCAGCCATGCAAGCATTCGCCGAAACGGCCGCTCCCTTCAGAACTCCACAGACGTTCGCGACAAATGACTTTGTGTCAGACGACTGGAACTTCAATTCGCTAAACATTTCAGTCACGACAATCTTTGACGCAACATCCCCGGCCGCATGCCCGCCCATACCATCCGACAGGACGGCATAGCCGAACTCCGCGCCACGCGGGAAGTCCGTCGCAATTGCATCTTCCTGATAGTCGCGGCGACCGCGATTCAGGACTGACGCAACGTCAAACCTTATGTCAGGAGACTTCGACATTACTCAGCAAAGTTCCCTTTGTCCGCGGTGGACGCCCAGGTGAAATCCTCACCACAAAGCGATACAAATTTCAGTGTCGTTTCGCCGATGCGAACCATGTCTCCGCTCGTGAGCTCTTCTGTCGACAAAACAGGTTTGCCGTTTAGCCGCACAAGGTTCGACTTGCCCCCGTGACCGAGGAAAAACTTGCCCTGCTCGTCGTCATAGGCGACCGCAGCATGGTTGTTGCGCGAGATAGACGTGTCGCCGAAATCAAGGCGTACTGCCTGATCCTCGCCACGACCGATCTGACTGACCCCTGTGAACATCGTAAAGCAGGACCCGCGTCCCGGACCACTGATCACAATGATCCAACCAACCGGGAAGTCCGACTTGTTCGCTTCACTTGCGGTCTTGGCAGCCTCGAAAACATCTTCCGGGGCGTCCTCCTGGGCCTGGAAGCCAAGAAGGCGCGTCTTCACCCTGCCGGCACTACGCCCAGCCCGGCCCGAAACAGCCGTGGAGACATTTACATAGCCATCCATCTCGTTGACCGGTTCAACTTCTGCCGCGGCTTTAGAAACTCCGGACATCTCAGCAATTTGGCGCCGCACGAAATCGTCATCATCCGCAGAGCTTTCTTCAACTCCCGACGCGTTGGCCGAGGCCACGACTTCAGACACGACTCTGCTGGCAATGGGGCCATCGGCGTCCAAGTCTTCGTCCATATCAAAGCCGTCATCATCCGCGTTGTCGCTGACGTCGCCTGCCGCGTCGAGACTTTCGACCTGCTCAGAAGGTTCATCCGTAAATGCCGAGCGATCAATGCCATCATCGTCGCCTTCAGTCGCGAACCGATTGCCCCATTCCGACGTATCATCGTCATCTTCTACATCCGAAAAAGCAGAGGGTTCTTCGCTGAAAATACTATCGTCGGCGAACTCGTCGGCACTTAGATCGGCAGGCGCACGCGCCTCAAGATCCGCGCGATCATCGTCCGCGTCATTTGCCATTGCATCGGCCGAAAAATCCGTCTCGTCGCTTGCCGCAAACAAGGCCGCGTCTTCGTCGCTCATACCCTGATCCCAAGGCGCGGGCACTGAGCGAGGGCGGCTCACCGGGTGGCTGATTGGGCGGCTTGACGCGCGGGGACGCACGACCTTCGCCAGATCATCGCGATAAGGGCTCTGCTCTTCAGGATCCGCAGTTGGATCGCGTTCGGCCACATGCTGCAGCACGCGATCTGCTTTCGTCGCCTGCGCGGCGGCCTTCAGATGTGCCATTGCCGAGCGGCGACGGCTGCTTTCGCCTTCGACCAGCTTGGAGTTCGTTTCGCGAAGGAGCCGATCTTCGGCTCCATCGATCTGCGAACCAAGCTGGCTGCGGGCAATTGCCTGGCGTCCAAAGTCCGCATCGTCCGACCACCGGCTTGACGGGAAATCACTATGTGGGGCGTCACCCTCTTCTTCGTATTCGTCGTCAGCCGAAACGTGGCTGACCGACTGCATCGCACCGCGAATTTCGTTCACCAGATGCGCCTTGTCTTCGCCATTTGCGGCAACATCTTCATCGTCGCCCCAATCGTCGTCATCGTCTTCCCAATCATCCTGATCGTCCCAGGCCGTTGCCCCCCAACCCGCGCCATCGACCTCCTCAGGTTCTTCGTCGCGTTCGTAGGTGGGCTTTGAGCGGTCTGCATAAAGCGGAACATCAAAGTCAGACGGGCTTCGGCTGGAGTTCATACGCCCCGTGTCATCGGCCTGCGGCTCACTGCGGCGGCGCAATGGCTCGACGTCCATCTCCAGATCGATCTTACCTACCACCTCTTGGGGGTCTGGCTTTCTCGACATGATATTTTTAAACAATTTCATGGTTCTGCCTCTCTAGCGATAATCCGAAGGACCGTTGCCGCGGAACGTCCCGCGCAGTAATCCGAATGGGAGCAAACGGCTCAGAATCGATCTCTTCCGTTTTCGACCAGCCTCATCGTGACCGCCGCCCATTTGTGAACGTCGTGCCGCGTTATCTGCATTTCGACTTTGCTCTTCCAGGAACACCTGATCATCGAGCATCGCCAGTTCATCCAGCGTCTTCTTGCGCTGGCGCATCTGTTCCTCAGCCAGTTTCTGCAACCGCTGGGCTTCTTTCTTCTCGACCTTTGATTTGGCCTCGAGTGCTTTGATGTCTTCTTCCACAGCCTTGTTCGTTTCCTGGACAAGACGCGAGATCGACAGTTCGATCTGACGATCAAGTTCCGCCTGCTGCAAAGCGGCTGAACGGCGGCGCTCAGTATCGACAAGCTCCATCCAGTCGCGGGCCGTTTGGATACGATCCGGTGGAAAGACGCTTAAGGCTTTATCCACCGCATGAAGGAACGCGTCCTCAAACTGCGGGAACTTGCCGGAAACCGGCTTATAGGGATCTGGACGATCGCCCGCGATTGCACTGACCCGCGCCTGCGCATCGGGCGGCGCCATCCCGGTCAAAACGTGGTAAAACGTAGCGCCCAGTGAATAGAGATCCGATGACGCATCCTGCGTCGAACCGGCGATATAGAATTCGTGCGGGCTGTAGCCGTCTTTAACAACATGCAGCGCTGAAAGCGCGCGGCTGGCGCGCGTGGCTTCTTCTTTGGCCGCGCCGAAGTCGATCAGGACAGGGTTTCCCTTGCCATCGATCAGGATGTTATCCGGCGAAATATCGCGGTGCAGAACATCGTTCGTGTGAATGTAGTGAACCGCCTCGAGACACTTCAGAAGGATGTCCTTCACGTCCCGGGGGTGTAGTTTCATCCGCGGGTCTTCAATCGTGTCGAGCAGATCACGACCGCGAACGAAATCAAGTGCCATATAGGCGGTCTGATTGTCCTCGAAAACCTGGTGGATACCGACGATGTTCGGGTGCTGCAATTTGGAAAGGCGGCGGGCCTCCGCACCGAAGTGCTTCACAACCGCATCGAATTCCGCCTGATGCTGGCGCGAACGCGCCATAACACTGCCGTTGTTGCGGCAGCACATCGAAGACGGGAAACATTCTTTGATAACGACAATCCGGTCGAGACTGTCGCGAGCGAGATACGTCATACCGAACCCGCCCGCGTTCAGGAATTTTTCAACCCTGAACTGGCCGTGCAGCAACTCCGTGCCGGGCTTTAACGCATCCGCAAAGCTCTCAGAGAGCCCCGGATCGTAATTTTGCTGCCCTGCGTTCATCTCACACCCAAGTTCTTGCCGCTCTCTTCGTCAGGTAATCGATCGTTGGCGGGGCCATGCCGATATGCCGAAAAACCGCCACCTGACTGCTGCGACTTGATCAGAGCTATCGGCAGATTTTGCCCATAATGTGGCGCGACCGGGTCATTCCGCATCCAATCCTGCGGCATTTTTAGAATTGTAGACGCAATTGATCCCAAATCTTGCGGTCAACCGAAGCCGAGGCACAAGACTGCGCAAATCGCACATTAATCGTCGTTCTGCTGTTTCCGAAAATGCTTCACACTTTGTGCATGGCCCAGCGACCCTGACCGTGGGAGCATCACGAAATCTACGACAGAGCCGCCGCTAATCCGTGTGTGAGCGGTAAATTTCTGCCGCACGCGTCCAGACCCCTTCGGGATCCGACTTGAACGCCAAAAGATGTGGCAACAACTGCCCGGCAAAATCCTCGGAGGCTTCGCGCGGCAGCATCGACGGCAAATTATCAATTGCCATCACATCCAACAGGGGGGTCTCATGTACCCGCAGCGTCGGGGCATCCCATGACGTTATCTGGTCGTAAACTTTGATGGGCGAGAAATCACTGGACGGGTCGCAGGCAATATCACCAATCATATGCAGCTTTCGTTCGGCCCTTATGGCATTGACGGGCACAAAGACCGGCACGCCGGGGCTGGCAAGAATGCAATTCAGAAAGACGTCATGGGTCAGGATCTCGGGGAAAGGCCCGCCAGACGCGGTTTCAGCCATATCCCAGGCGGTTACGGGCAAACCCAAGCGATCGCACAGATCGCGCGCACCGGTGCCAACTCGCCCCAAGGCTCCGATAACGATGACGCTTGGCGTCTTTTCCTGAAGGGCCTCGCGCACATGCGACGTCATCGCGTCGGCCGATGCAAAAACCTGCGCTTTCGGGCAGGTACCTCCCGATTGCCCGGCAGCCCACCCGATCAGCGAAACCGCAGCCCCGGCAAACCCCGCCCAGACGCCAAACGCCGCAACGCGCCGGCCTGAGGGGTCCGTCAGATACTCAAGATCAAGCAGCGTGCCGCCTCCCGCACGAAACCGGTCCAAAAGAACAGCGCCCTCTGCCTGTCCCTTATAGGCATGCCCGAACATGATATGGCGGTGGCGCAAAGGCGTGCCATCATCAGGCAACTCCTTTAGCCCACAAATCACCGCGTCAACCGGCGCATCGACCCATGCACCTGCCACCGCAATAGCCGCACCCGTGGCGCGATAAGCATCGGTCGGGATCGCGCGGCCAGGGTCGTCCTCGACCGTGACCTGATGCCCGGCCGCCATCAATGCCTCGACCCCCTCGGGCATAACGCCAGCGCGCGCTTCATTTGCACGGGGTTCTTGCCTGACCCAGAAATGCGTCATCCGATCATCCCCATATCATGCGCGGTCCGCACAGACGGGCGGCTGGCCATCGCCGCGCGAAACGCCGCCAACTTGGGGAAGTCCGCAATATCGACGCCATCCGCTTCCAACCAGCAACTGATTGGATAAAGCCAAGCATCGGCCAGCGTCACGTGATCCCCAAACAAAAACGGCCCTGCGATCAAGGCCTCGATATAGGTGCAACTTAGCGCCATCGTTTCCGGCACCTTTGCGGTCATGTCTGCCCATGAGCGTTTCTCATCAGCCCAGCGCGCGCCGCGCATTTTGTGGGCGTGGTTCACATGCATGGTTGAGGCCAGAAAATACATCACTTCGCGCATCCGCGCCGCATGCAAAGGATCAACCGGAACAAGGCTTGGCACCTCGGTTGCGGCTAGGTACTCAAGGATCGCTCCGGTCTCGGTTAAAACACCCTCGGGCGTGACCAAAGCGGGCACCCGCCCCTTTGGATTCACCTTGTGAAACGCGGGCTTGGTTTGTTCACCGCTCGCGACGTCCACCCGAATGCCCTCCCAAGGGACATTGCCTTCGTTCAAAACAATCGCCGTCGCAGAAGCGATGGTGTTTGGTGCCCAGTAAAGCTTCAACATCCGTGATCTCCCTTAGAAGTGCGTGCGTGCCGATGCGCGTTCCGGCCGGTCCAGATGGGGAATCGCATTAAACCCCGCCAAAAACGCCGATCCGTCCCGCACCGTCAGTCTATGTATCGAGGTGTTCCAGATCGGCAGCATAACATGGCTCATCCGCACCAGATCAAGATCGAGGATATGCCGAAGCACCATCCCGATCACGCCGCCGGACGTCACACATAATAACTGTCTGCCCGGAACAGAGGCTTCCTCCAAAAGAGCGGCCACGCGCGTCTCGAAATTCTCGTAGGTTTCCTGACCTTCAATCTCGGCCTGCTTCCAGGCGGCGAACACTTTTGGCATGTGATCACTGAAGGTATCGGGCGTCGGCATTGGCGCGCCCATCACGGTATGCATCTGATCCGTCAGCCGAAAATAGTCGATCTCATTGAGGCGTGCATCCTCGTCCGCTTCCCAGCCCATGGCTGCAACCGTCTGGCGGTGCCTCACAAGCGTTCCCGAAATCACGTGATCAAAACCATAGCCATGATCGCGCATCCACTCCCCAAGCCAGGAAGATTGCGTGACACCAAGATCGCTCAGCCGGTCATAGTCTTCTTCCGTGTTGGCCGCGGAATTCGCCTGCCCGTGTCGGACAAGAGTGATTTCGCCCATGGTGTGTCTCCTTCGCCACCGGCGATACCGGATCACAGCAGACTTGCCAATCGCGCGAAGTTGCGCGCTGCGCTTTCGCTCATCTGTTTGCGATCTGACACGCGCGGCGCCGCAAAGACGCATTTTCACTCACCCCTGTCGCCTTTGAGACGTTCCGATTGCCGCACGAGTGGTTTAACCTTCTGGCAAAGGGAGCCGACCGCATGAGCGACAAGATCAAATTCACACTGGATGGCCGCGACGTGGAAGCCCGCGCAGACGAGACCATCTGGGAAGTCGCCAAGCGGGAAGGCACGCTGATCCCGCACCTTTGCCACAAAGATGCGCCGGGCTACCGCGCGGACGGCAACTGTCGCGCCTGCATGGTCTCAATCGACGGTGAACGCACGCTGGCCGCCTCCTGCATCCGCATGCCGACCGAAGGCATGACCGTCTCAAGCACCGGTGCGCGCGAAACGCAGGCTCGCAAGCTGGTCATGGAGATGCTTGTCACGGACCAGCCGGAGCAAAATGCGGCGCACGACAAATCAAGCCACCTGTGGGACATGGCCGACGCCCAGGGTATCGAGACCTCTCGCTTCCCTAAACTGGAACAGGGCCGCATTCCGCTTCTGGATGACAGCCACGTGGCGATGAGCGTGAACCTTGACGCCTGCATTCAGTGCGGCCTTTGCGTGCGTGCTTGCCGCGAGGTTCAGGTCAACGACGTGATCGGCATGGCCGGACGCGGCCACGACAGCTACCCCGTCTTCGACTTTGACGATCCGATGGGCGACAGCACCTGCGTGGCCTGCGGCGAATGCGTGCAGGCTTGCCCGACCGGCGCCCTTATGCCTGCAACCGTCACGGAAGGTGCGGGCGTCGGCGACAGCAAAGACTTCGATAGCGAAGTTGCTTCAATCTGCCCGTTCTGCGGCGTCGGCTGTCAGGTCTCGCTCAAAGTCAAAGACGGCAAAGTAAAATACGTCGACGGCATCAATGGCCCTGCCAACGAAGGGCGCCTCTGCGTCAAGGGCCGCTTTGGCTTTGACTATATCCACCACCCCCATCGCCTGACGAAACCTCTGATCCGTCGCGAAGATGCGCCCGCAAAAGGCCTCAACGTCGATCCCGGCGACTGGCATACGCACTTCCGCGAAGCGACCTGGGACGAAGCCCTTGATGTTGCCGCCACTGGCCTGAAAGGCCGCGGTCGTGAAGTCGCGGGCTTTGGCTCGGCCAAATGCACCAACGAAGAGGCCTATCTTTTCCAAAAGTTCATCCGTCAGGGCTTTGGCCACAATAACGTCGATCACTGCACGCGGCTTTGCCACGCGTCCTCGGTCGCGGCTCTCCTGGAGAACGTCGGCTCGGGTGCTGTCACCGCGACCTTCAACGAAATCGAAAACGCCGATGTCGCCATCGTCATCGGCGCGAACCCGATCGAAAACCATCCCGTAGCGGCGACGTTCTTCAAACAGTTCACCAAACGCGGCGGCAAGCTTATCGTCATGGACCCGCGCGGTCAGGCGCTGAAACGTTTTGCCACTCACATGCTGCAATTCCGTCCCGGCGCAGACGTGTCCATGCTGAACGCGATCATGCACACAATTGTCGAGGAACGACTTTACGACCAACAATACATCGAAGCCTACACCGAGAACTGGGAGGCCGAAAAAGCCCACCTCAAGGACTTCTCTCCCGAAAAGATGTCCGCGATCTGCGGTATCGATGCCGAAACGCTCCGCGCTGTCGCCCGCGATTTCGCGACAGCCAAGGCCGGAATGATTTTCTGGGGCATGGGCATCAGCCAGCATATCCACGGCACCGACAATTCCCGCTGCCTGATTTCGCTTGCCCTTATGACGGGCCAGGTCGGCCGTCCCGGCGCGGGCCTCCATCCCCTTCGCGGCCAGAATAACGTTCAGGGCGCCTCGGATGCGGGTCTGGTTCCGATGTTCCTGCCTGATTACCAATCCGTCACCGACGACGGCGTGCGATCCGCGTTCACCGATGTCTGGAAATCAGACGATTTCTCGAACGAAAAGGGCCTGACCGTCACCGAGATCATGGACGCGGTTCACGACGGCAATATCAAGGCAATGTACATCCTTGGCGAGAACCCAGCGATGTCCGACCCGGATGTTGAACACGCCCGCGACGCGCTTGCAAAGCTTGACCACCTCGTCGTGCAGGACATCTTCATCACCGAAACGGCCAACTATGCAGACGTGATCTTGCCAGCGTCGGCGTTCTACGAAAAGTCCGGCACTGTTACGAATACCAACCGACAAGTGCAGATGGGTCGTCCGGCGGTCGCTCCTCCAGGCGAGGCGCGCGAAGACTGGTTGATCACCGTTGATCTTGCCAACCGCTGCGGGCTGAACTGGGACTACACGACCCCCGCTGACGTTTTCGCCGAGATGAAGCTCAATATGACCTCTCTCGACAACATCACCTGGGATCGTCTCGAAACCGAAAACGCGGTCACCTATCCATCGCTTAGCCCAACTGATCCCGGACAAGCCATTGTCTTTGGAAATGGATTTCCGCGCTCTGACGGCCGCGCACGCTTTACGCCTGCCTCTGTCATTGCACCGGACGAAACGCCTGATGCGGACTACCCGATGATCCTGACCACGGGCCGTCAGCTGGAACACTGGCACACCGGGTCGATGACACGCCGCTCAAAAGTTCTCGACGCGGTTGAGCCGGAGGCAAACTGCTCGCTGCATCCGTCCACACTGTACAAGCTTGAGGTCGAACCCGGAGGCCACGTCCGCCTGACCACACGCCGTGGCACCATCACGCTGATGGCCCGCGCCGACCGCGCTGTTGCACCCGATATGGTGTTCGTGCCCTTCGCCTTCGTGGAAGCGGCGGCAAACGTTCTGACAAACCCGGCTGTAGACCCCTACGGCAAGATCCCCGAGTTCAAATTCGCAGCGGTCAAAGTCGAAAAGGCCGAGGATCAGGTCGCGGCCGAGTAATTAAATCTGAGGCTTGGGATCATCCTCGCCGGACACACGCCGCCACGGGACGTCAAGATATCGCCCATCACTGACCAATTGGGCTGCGGCGGCGACTGTAGGCGCTGGTTGGTTTCATAAATGGGACTCGCGCCCCAGTCTAAGTAATGTCGCATCGCTCATTTTGTCAGATTAATCCAAGTCGCACGCATCACCAAATCACATCCGGATCAGGCCTCAAACCGCAGGACCGTCACCCAGGTTTCGCCGTAACGGCGTGCATCCAGTTTTGAAAAGCCTGTCGGAGCATCCTGCTCGCCCGCCTCTTCCCAGACAACCAAAGCGCCCAGGCCAATCCAGCCACCCTTCGTCGCCGCCGCCAAGCCACGCGCGCCCAGGCCCTTGCCATAGGGCGGGTCAAGAAACACCAAAGTCGCGGGCGTATCAGGATTTGGACCCAACCGCTGCACATCGCGCGCTATCACACGGACATCTTCCGAAACGCGCGCGCGCTGGATGTTGTCAGCGATCAAACGGCCTGCGACATGTCCTGAGTCCACAAAGACACAGTGGTCAGCTCCCCGACTTAAAGCCTCAAGCCCCAGCGCACCGGTTCCCGCAAACAGATCAAGCACGCGCGCGCCCTCCACAGGATCACCGTAGCCGCCGTTTTGCAAAAGATTGAAAATCGACTCACGCACACGGTCCGACGTTGGCCTCAAGTGTGCAGCCGCATCGCCTTTACCAACTGAGGCAAGGCCAAGCCCGCGCATGCGTCCGCCAATGATCCTCACGGCTTCAACAGGGCTTTCATGTCGGTTTCAGGATCAGCCAGCACCTCTGGCGCGGGACTTTTCCCCGCCTCGATCAACCGCTTGCCGACCATGTAATCACGCGGCGCATTGATCGCATCGACGGCCAACAACTGATCGCCCGCAAAATACCAGAAACTCCGCGCAGCACCTACTTTGCGAGCAACCACGCGGTCATACCCCGTATTCAAACCGGCAATCTGCAATTTCAGATCATACTGATCCGACCAGAACCAGGGTTGCGGGACATAGGCTGTCTCGGCTCCAAGAATATTGCTCGCAATGGTCTCGGACTGATCAATGGCGTTCTGCACCGATTCCAATCGCAACCGACCGCCCTTGTACGGAAAGCTTGCGCAGTCCCCCGCAGCCCAAATGCCCTCGACCGACGTGCGCCCGAATTCATCCACTGCAATCCCGTTGTCACACTTAATACCGGCACGCTCCGCCAACCGCGTATCAGGACGAATACCCATGCCAAGGATCACGAAATCAATATGGAGCATCGTGCCATCCGACAACAGCGCGCCCGTCACATGCCCGCCGCCGCCAACAAGCCGCTCAAGTCCAACGCCCTCGTGGATATCGGCCCCATGGGCGCGATGAGCCTCGCGAATGACATCTGCCGTCTCTGGCGAGGCCACACGCCCCAGAATACGCGGAGACATTTCAATCAACGTCACATGCACGCCAAGTTTGGTCGCAACCGCCGCGGCCTCAAGCCCAATATAGCCACCACCAACAACCAGCGCCCGCGCGCCGCGCTGGAACCGAGGCTCCATCCGGTCCACGTCGGCCAGGCCCCGCACAGTGAAGACACCCTCCAAATCCCCCCCAATCGCGGCGGGCAAATGGTTCGGTATTGACCCGGTCGTCAGGACAAGCTGATCATATGTGATCCACTCCCCGCCAATATCGACAGCCTTGCGCTCCGTATCAATCTCGGTCACCGGACAGCCGAGGCGCAGCTGGATATTGTTGTCGGCGTACCAGGCCTCAGGCCGCAGATAGAGCCGCTCTTCTGCCATCTCCCCAAGCAAATATGCCTTCGACAAAGGCGGACGCTGATACGGCGGCACGCTTTCACCACAGACGACCGTGATCGGCATCTCCGCGCCAAGTGCTCGCAATTTGGCGACCAAAGACGCCCCCGCCTGTCCGCCACCAACGACAAAAATTCCGCTCATTCGCTTTGCCCTCTGGTCAAACCCATCCACCACGTTATGTCCCGTATCAACCTTAGTAGCCACCCGGAGTTCCCCTGCAATGCCTATCACCGTCGGCGACCGTATCCAGTCATCAACTGTTCTTCACATGGGCGAGAACGGACCCGAAGAAATCGACGTCGCCAAGCACATTTCCGGCAAGCGCGTCGTTATCTTCGGACTGCCTGGGGCCTTCACATCGACTTGTTCGATGGCGCATCTGCCAAGTTTCATCCGCACATACGAAGCGTTCAAGGAAAAAGGCATCGACGAAATCATCTGTGTTTCAGTCAACGATGTCTTCGTGATGGCCAAATGGGGCGAGACAACAGGCGCAACAGAAGCTGGAATTACCATGTTGGCGGACTGGTCCAGCGCCTTTGGTAAATCCATCGGCCTGACTTTTGATGCCCCCCCCGTTGGCTACATCCAGCGCATCCTGCGCTGCGCCATGGTCGTAAACGACGGCGTTGTCGAAGTGCTTCAGGTCGAAGAGGGGCGCGGTGTCTGTGAAATGACGGCCGGCGAAACTCTTCTTGAAATGGTCTAGCGCTTAGGCAGAGATGTTACGAACGGTGCGCGTCGGGAACGGAATATCGATCCCGCCGGCATCGAACGCCTCTTTCACAAGACGCTTCATATCGGCCTGATACTGAAAATATGCAGCCGCAGGCACCCAGACCCGTACAAGAAAGTCGACCGAGAAGTCGCCAAGGTTGTTCACTTGAATGAACGGCTCGGGGTCTGTCAATGAGCGCGGATCGCCAAGAATAGTATCTTTGATAATCTGCTCGGCCTTGGCAAGATCGGCACCATAAGCAACACCGAAAATCCATTCTGCACGTCGTCTGTCATATACCGAGTAGTTCGTGATCGTACTCGACCAGACCGACGTGTTCGGCATAATGATCTGAACATTATCCAACGTCGCAAGTTCCGTCGTAAAGATTGAAATGTCCTTGACCGTCCCCATAACGCCGTTGACGGACACGAAATCGCCGACCTTGATCGGACGGAAAACCACCAGCATCACACCGGATGCGACGCCACTTAGAACACCTTGCAAAGCAAGGCCAATCGCAAGACCGGCGGCACCAAGAAGCGCAATAAGGGACGCCGTCTGGAAGCCGAAATTCTGCAGGACGAATATTATCGTCAGCGCCAGAAGACCGTAGCGCACGATATTGGCCAGGAAGCCACCCATCGTCTTGTCGAAGTGACGGGATCTCTCCGCCAGCCGAATAATCCGGCGGCGGAAGAAGCCTGCCAAAAAGAAGCCTACGATCAGGATCACGCTGGCCAGCATCACCTGCCCCGCGATATCGATCAGAAAGCGAACCGTGAAAAGATCGCCCACCGTCGTGCCATCGACGACTTGGTAACCCATTAACTGGTCGAGGTATTCCATCAGACCGCCTTGTCCATCTTCTCCGCCAGCGCAGCGTCAAGGGCGGACAGACCACCGGCGTCATGCGTCGTCAAGGTCACCTCGACACGGTTGTAGACGTTAAACCACTCGGGGTGATGGTTCATCTTCTCAGCCACAAGCGCCATCCGGGTCATCCACCCAAAGGCCTCGATGAAACTGCCAAACTTGAACGTCTTGGTGATCGCATCACGATCTTCGCCCAACACCCATCCCGTCGCAGTCAGTGTCGACACCGCCGCCTCGCGCGCTTCACCTGTTAGTTTCTCGCTCATGTCGGCTCCTCTGTGATCTTCTTGAATGGTCCATATGTGGTCAGGATTTCGATATCGCCTGACACGGCGCGCTTCTCGGCCTCAAGGTAGTCAGAAACCGCTGTAGAAAATCCTTCGTCTGCCATCCAATGCAACGAATGACATTCAACTGGTAAATATCCACGCGCCAGTTTGTGCTCGCCCTGCGCTCCGGCTTCAACCGCGCGCAATCCGTGTTTAATCGCGTAATCGATGGCCTGATAATAGCACAGTTCGAAATGCAGGCAGGGAAACTGCTCGACTGCCCCCCAATAGCGTCCAAACAGCACATCGCGTCCGATGAAATTCAACGCACCCGCAACGGGCCGTCCGTCCTCAAGGGCCAGAACAAGCAACATGTCATCGCGAAGCGTTTGCTGAGCGTGATCGAAGAACGACCGCGTCAGATAGGGCGTTCCCCACTTGCGCGCGCCGGTGTCCTGATAAAATTGCCAAAATGCATCCCAATGCTCGGGTCGCAAATCATTGCCCGAATACTGGACGATCTCGCCGCCAAAATCATGCGCCGTGCGTCGTTCTTTTCGGATTGTCTTGCGCTTGCGCGATGACAATGCCGCGAGGAAATCATCAAACGTCCCGTAGCCGTCGTTCACCCAATGGTATTGCTGGGTCACCCGATGCAAAAGGCCCATTTCTGCGCCTCGTGTCGCTTCATCTTCCGTGCAAAACGTCGCGTGTGCCGAGCTAAGGCGGTTCTCCATCCCGACATGAAGCACCCCCTGCACCAAGGCTTGAAAGCCGCGATCCTCTTGGCCCGGCTTCGTCAAAAAACGCCGCCCCGTCGCAGGTGTAAACGGCACCGCAATCTGCAACTTCGGATAATACCGTCCGCCTGCCCGCTCCCAGGCATGCGCCCAGTTGTGGTCGAAGATATACTCGCCCTGGCTGTGACCCTTGGCATACATCGGCGCAACCGCGATGACCTCATCGCCCGCACGCGCCACCAGATGATGCGGCTGCCATCCCGTCCCGGGTCCCACCGAACCGCTATCTTCCAAAGCCCTCAGAAAACGATAGGTCGTGAAGGGATCAATAGCGCGCGCGCCGTCGACCGCTTCCGGACATGCGCAAGCGTCCCAGACGTCCGGGTCGATCTCGGCCAGACCGCCAAGTACAGAAATTTCGATGTCAGATGCGCTCATGCGTCTCTTCTTGCGGGTTGTTTCACAACTGGCGCGTACGACG
>NZ_JBVCWP010000031.1:0-23628 GCF_057460485.1 Boseongicola sp. | reverse complement strand
TGTTTGCGCTGGGGGCGGTGACTGCGTCAACGCTGTTTTTCGGCAGCCTTGGGTTTGGCGCACGACTTTTGCAGCCCGTTTTTGCGCGGCCCGGCGCGTGGCGCGTTCTTGACGCCGGTGTCGGGCTTTTGATGTGGACTTTGGCGGTCTATCTTATCGTGCCTTGAGGGCGCTGGGAGAGCGGCGCATAAGCAGGCAATGAGCGCTCCTGCCGCCTTGCAAGCAAACCGACCGGGACTTGGCATTTTCTGGATGCTCGTTACGGGGCTTTTCTTTGTTGCGGTCACGGCGTTGGTAAAGCACGGAGCGCAGGACTTGCCTGCGGCGCAATCTGCGTTCTTGAGATACGTTATCGGGCTTGTGTTTCTCGCCCCGCTTTTAAAGCCAATTCTGGCGGCAGGTCTGACCCGAAAACAGGTGATCTTATTTGGATGGCGAGGTATGGCGCACTCCATCGGTGTGATCCTGTGGTTTTTTGCAATGACGCGTATCACGGTCGCTGAGGTGACTGCGATGAACTATATGGCGCCGGTTTACATCACGATTGGGGCGGCCTTGTTCCTTGGAGAGCGGTTGGCGCTGCGGCGTATTATGGCGATTGGTTTGGCCTTCATTGGAGCACTCATCATATTGCGACCCGGGTTTCGCGAATTGAGCCCGGGACATTTTGCAATGTTGGGGACGGCGGTTTTGTTTGCGATCAGCTATCTGATGGCAAAGCAGTTTTCAGGGCAGGTTTCTGCCGCGGTCATAGTCGGAATGTTGTCGCTGTTTTGCACAATCGGGCTGGCGCCTTTCGCCTTTGCGGTGTGGCAGACGCCGACATTGGCTGAGATCGGGTGGATGGCCTTGGTCGCACTTTTTGCGACGTCTGGGCACTATACGATGACTTTGGCTTTTGCGGCCGCCCCGGTGACCGTGACGCAGCCGGTAACCTATCTTCAATTGATCTGGGCGACGCTTCTGGGGCTTTGGGCGTTTGGCGAGCCAGTGGATGGTTGGGTGCTGTTGGGTGGGTCTATCATTCTTGCCTCAGTGACATTCATCACTATTCGCGAAGCGATGCTGAAGCGACGCCATGCTGCAGTTGGTGGCTTTGAGAGCTAGGCGGCGGATCGCGCAAGTGATTTTTCGCCAATATTTCCCCATCATTTTGCCATTTTCCACAGCCACCCAAGACTTTGACATAGTATCGTGAGGACGTTTGGTTATGAGCGGACAAGGCACAGGCACACCGGATCGGGGTTTTCAGAACCGCATCAACCGGGTGCAAGAATTACGCGCGCCGATTGAAGCGGCGCGTCCGCGAGTGGACGTTCTTCCGGACTGGAGAGAAAACGTGCGGTATCCGGCGACCCTTGTCGGTATGGCCTTGCTTGGGATGTTGGCGGTTTTCATCGCTCGATTTGTCCGGTTCCATTTGATTGGCGGAACGCTGTCAGGTGATGCACCTGATATCACGATGCTGATTGATGCGGGACTTGCAGCGCTTGCTGGTTTGATGATCTTAGCCGCCTTTGGATTGACCGCACGCCAGTTGAGCCGTGGGGAAGGTCAGGGCGTTTTCAGCCTGAAAACCTTAGGCGAAAATTCGGTAAAGGCGGCTCTTGTCGCTGGGATAGCGATCATGATCGGGACGATGCAAAACATGGTGCATTCAATGCCGTCGGTTTTCAAGTTGGTGTTCTCTGAAGAATGGACTGAAGACGTTGTTACCTATTCCGAGCCAGGATCGATTTACTTCCGTGGAAATTACTACGTGGTGCTTCCGCAGGCTGAGGACGCCGCGCCCGTTGATGCGGATGCTCCTGAGGAGGGAGAAAAGAAAGCCTTACCGAAAGTGCGCCGCCTTTAGCTCTGATATTCGGGATTGACCCGGACTGTCGCGTCGGGTGCTGTCGCCAAGACATTGGCGAGGAGCATCCAATATGGCGCAACCCAACATCCTGATCGTTATGGTAGACCAGTTGGCCGGGACATTTTTTCCGGATGGTCCGGCTGATTGGCTGCATGCGCCGCATCTAAAAGCGCTTGCCGCGCGATCCTTGCGCTTTGCCAATACCTATACAGCTTCGCCGCTTTGTGCTCCGGGGCGGGGCGGGTTCATGTCGTCGATGCTGCCCTCAAAGACAGGAATCTATGACAATGCCGCCGAGTTTCGTGCTGATATTCCGACGTTTGCACATCATTTGCGGGGGGCGGGGTATGCCACCTGTCTGTCCGGCAAAATGCATTTCGTGGGTCCTGACCAACTTCATGGGTTTGAAGAGCGACTGACGACGGATATATACCCCGCCGATTTTGGTTGGACGCCGGACTATCGAAAGCCGGGGGAACGGATCGACTGGTGGTATCACAACATGGGGTCGGTGACGGGGGCTGGTGTGGCCGAGATCTCCAATCAGATGGAGTACGACGACGAGGTGGCGCATCTGGCCGAAGCCAAACTTTACGATCTTGCGCGCGGAAGTGACGAACGGCCTTGGTGCCTGACGGTAAGTTTTACGCACCCGCATGATCCGTATGTCGCGCGGCGTCGCTACTGGGATCTCTATGAGAGTTGTGCGCATTTGTCGCCGCAGGTCGCGGCACTGGATTACAACGATCATGACCCGCACTCGCAGCGGATTTTTGATGCAAATGACTGGCGCAGCTACGACATTACCGAAGATCATGTGCGCCGCGCACGACAAGCGTATTTCGCCAATATCTCGTATTTGGACGACAAGATTGGCGCGATCCTGCGAGTCTTGGAAGACACGCGACAGGAGGCCGTGGTCGTTTTCGTGTCGGACCACGGCGACATGCTGGGAGAGCGCGGTCTTTGGTTCAAGATGAGCATGTTTGACGGGTCGTCGCGGGTACCATTGATGATTTCCATGGCTGGGATTAAGCCGGGACGCATTGATGCGCCGGTGTCGACTTTGGACGTGGGACCAACTTTGGCGGACCTGGCCGGGATCGATTTGGCGGCGATTTCGGAGTGGACGGATGGCGAAAGTCTCTTGCCGATGGCCTCTGGTGCTGCGCGATCGGGTCCGGTTCCGATCGAATACGCCGCCGAGGCAACGGTGGCGCCAATCGTGGCGTTGCGCGAGGGGGACTTTAAGTTTGTCCGCTGCGCGATTGATCCTGAATTGCTATTCAATTTGGCGGATGATCCCAACGAGCGGATAAACTTGGCGGGTGACGCCCGGCTTACCCAAACGCTTGCAGGCTTTCGCGCGGCGGCGGATGAACGGTGGGATTTGGGCCGTTTTGATGCGGATGTGCGGGCAAGCCAGGCCCGGCGGTTGGTGGTGTACGATGCGCTTCGCAAGGGTGGGTACTACCCGTGGGATTTCCAGCCATTAAAGACGGCATCTGAGCGGTTCATGCGCAACCACATGGACCTAAACGTGTTGGAAGATAGTCAACGGTTTCCGCGCGGGGAATGAGGGTTCTGCCGCCTGCCAAAATTGGGGCTCTGCCCCGAGCTTTCGGCCTCACCCCAGGGTCTTTCTGAAAGGATGAAGCGGGATCAGGTTTCTGCGCAGTGGCACCGGAACGCACGCTTCAGGAGATCAAGTTCGGTACGCAAAAGCGCGATTTCCGCGTGGAGGTCATTTTCGAGGACTTCGCCTTGGATGATGGTTTCATGCGCCAGTGCCTATCCTGTCTCAGCGTCCTTAACGACAAAGGTCTGTACTTCGTTGGTGATTTTCGTTGGCACAATTGCTGACCCGCTTTGAACACATGATGTTGCCTGCACCCTAGAGCCCCCCATATGCAGGCAGCGATGGAGATTCTGTTGGGATCGTTTATCTTTGGATAATTCGTGCGAGCGTCAGGTATCGTTGGCAGCTTTAAGCTGATTTATCTGAGCATTAAGCGTGGCAATGCTTTGATTGCGGCTTACCGGACTGTTGGCCACGTTGATAAGGGACACAGTCACGAACCGGCCTTCGATGTCGAAAAGAGCGCGCCAGTAGTCTTCGCCTGCATTCAACGGGCCACCACTTTTGTCGAGGGCGTGCAGAAATAGGGTGTCGTCACGTGTTGCAACTTCGAGGAGGTCGAGGCTGGCGGCGCGTCCGTCGCGGGCAAGCAAGGCACGGCCCTGTTCAGAGGTTAAAAAGGCGGCGAGACTTTCGACCGGGGGCGTTGAAATCGATTCTTTCTCGACCGAGATTGTTACGATGGCTTCGATTTTTGGGCTGGGTAAAAGCGCATTTCGTGCAATCGCCGCACAGCTGCCAAGAACAATGACGGCTGCACCAGATCGCGCCTGCGAGGTGGATTGGTCGATGCACCATCCGCGTGCTCCGGCAATGACCATCCCGTCAGGAAGCTGAACTTGCATCGGTGCATTTCGCGTCACGTTTAGCCCTGCGCTGCAGGCCGCTAGCATCAAACCCGCGGCCAGAAGCGAGACTTTAGAGGTCCATGTAGACATGCTTTTCCTCTTTGGCGCCGGGGTGCGTGCAAGCCCCCAGTTTGGCAGACCCAACCAGTCGGGCGTACTTCCAAAGGGCACCGGACGCATAGATCGTCTCTTTCGGTCCCTTCCAGTTTTCTTTGCGCTCGGCCAGTTCGTCGTCGGTGAGATTGACCGACAACTCGCCAGTTGTCGCATCGATGGTGATGATGTCGCCGTCTATCAAAGTGGCAATGGGGCCACCGTGGGCACTTTCAGGCCCGACATGGCCGACGCAGAAGCCCCGCGTCGCGCCCGAGAAACGACCGTCGGTAATAAGAGCAACTTTTTTGCCCATGCCTTGACCGGAAAGCGCGGCGGTGGTGGCCAGCATTTCGCGCATGCCGGGGCCGCCAGCGGGCCCTTCATTGCGGATCACCAGCACTTCGCCCTCTTTATAGGTGCGGGCCTTAACGGCCTCGAAGGCCTCTTCTTCGCTTTCAAACACGCGGGCAGGGCCGACGAAGCGTTGGTGCTGGGTCGGGATGCCCGCGACTTTGACGATCGCGCCTTCGGGTGCAAGGTTGCCTTTCAAGCCGACAACGCCGCCTGTGGGAGTGATCGGGGTTTCGACCTCGAAGATGACTTTTCCATCCGCTTTCCGGGTGATGCGGTCTAGTTCTTCGCCCATCGAATGGCCGGTTACTGTCATGCAGTCTTCGTGGATCAGCCCGGCCTTGCGCAGTTCGTTCAGAACGACCGGAACGCCACCTGCTTCGTAGAGGTCTTTGGCGACGTATTGGCCGCCCGGTTTCAGGTCGACGAAATAGGGTGTTTCGCGGAAGATGTCGCAGACGTCATCGAGGTCGAAGTCGATTCCGGCTTCGTGGGCAATTGCGGGAAGGTGGAGGCCCGCGTTTGTGGAGCCACCGGTGCAGGCGACGATACGAGCCGCGTTTTCCAGGGATCGACGCGTGACTATATCGCGGGCGCGGATATTCTTTTCAATCAGGTTCATCACGGCCACACCGGAGGCTTCGCCATAGGAGTCGCGACTTTCGTATGGGGCGGGAGCGCCGGACGAGTTTGGCAGGGCAAGACCGATAGCCTCGGAAACGCAGGCCATGGTATTGGCAGTGAACTGCCCGCCGCAGGCACCGGCCGAAGGGCAGGCGACGCGTTCAAGGATCGCGAGTTGTTCGTCCGAGTAGTTGCCTGCCTGATGCTGGCCGACGGCCTCAAACACGTCCTGCACAGTGACGTCCTTGCCATCAAGGCGGCCCGGTAGGATCGATCCGCCATAAATGAAGACCGACGGCGTGTTGAGGCGCACCATTGCCATCATCATTCCAGGAAGAGACTTGTCGCAGCCTGCGAGGCCGACAAGCGCGTCATAGCAATGACCGCGCATGGTCAGCTCGACTGTATCCGCGATGGCTTCACGGGACGCCAACGAAGACCGCATGCCTTCGTGACCCATCGCAATTCCGTCTGTGACAGTGATTGTGGTGAACTCGCGCGGTGTGCCTTGGGCCGACTTAACGCCCATCTTCACGGCCTGTGCCTGACGGTTCAGCGAGATGTTACAGGGCGCGGCTTCGTTCCAGCATGTCGCGACGCCGACCCAGGGTTGTTTTATTTCTTCCTCGGAAATTCCCATCGCGTAGAAATACGAGCGATGCGGCGCGCGGGCCGGGCCTTCGGTGACGTGACGGCTGGGCAGATGAGATTTGTCTATTTTGGTCATTGGTTTTGCCTCCCGGGGACGAACGCGTGAGGGATAGGCGAGGCTTCCGCCCACGGCAAGGCTTGGGGGCAAATTTCCGGGTTTTGGCGGTGATTTAGTTCGTTTTGTTGCGACGTGAGCGGTCGGATACCCGGCTGAGCGCAAAGAGTGCGGACGCCAGAAGGACGGCAGGAGCAGGGGCTGAAACCGTCAGCGGGGCTGGTTCGCGGGGGCGGTAAAGCGCTCGGGCTTTCGGGGCTCTGTGGCCAATGATCCGCCGGCGAGACGATGCCGGTGACGCAGGAATGCAAAGGCCGTCGCTGCGACAGATGCTGCGCGGTAGCGGCCTTTGCCCCTGAGGTATTGGCCGGTGAGGTTGCCGGTCGGGTTTCTGGCGGCGTGTTTCGAGGGCACGGAATTCTGAGCGGCCTCTATAGCGTCCAGCATCGAGCGCATGCCTCTTGCGGGTCAATGTGCGGCATCGAAAGGCACTGGAAGAACCAAAAGGCAAAGCGATAGCAACCCCGAAAGGGAGTGTGGTATCGTGGACCCAATCAGCTTCAAACTTTCGTGCTTTGCTTGAAGGGTTTTGGTTAGGATTGCCTTATCTTAAACCGTATAACTTTCTGGACTTTGGCTAGAACTCGGAGTTTCAATGGCATACGCACGCTTTGCTCCGATGATTTCCGCGGCCGCTCGCCGTCCTGCGCTATGGCGCATCATTGTGGGCATACTTACCGCGGGTTTTTTGCTGATTTCTTGGCTTTTTACCATAGCGATTGCGCTTTCACTGACCCAAGAAACGTCCGTATTTGCGGCTTTAGGAGCCATCACCGGCGGCAATCCGGCGACGCCGGGTGGCGCGATCATCTTTTTGCTGATTGTTGGAGGCCTTGGGCTTTCAACGCTTCTGGCTGCACGGTTCTGGCAGGGCCGAAATACTGTTTCCCTGACCGGCGCCGCACCGCGAACATTGCGCCATTTTGTCGTGGCTGCCGCGATAACGGGGGGCATTGCCGCGATTTTGATGCTTGTCCCGACCGAGCGGGACGGCGCCATCGAGCGCAATATGGACTTTGGCCTTTGGCTGGCGTGGCTGCCGTTCGCGCTTTTTGCGCTGGCGGCACAGACGGGGGCCGAGGAGCTATTTTTCCGTGGGTACCTGCAATCGCAAGTGGCGGCACGGTTTCGCAGCCCTGTTGTTTGGCTTGTTGTGCCCGCTTTGGCCTTTGGCGCGGCCCATTATTCTCCGACGCTTCCGCCGGATGTAGCCATCGCCTATATTGGGTTCGCAGCACTTTTCGGCCTGCTTGCGGGCGACCTGACGGCGCGCACCGGAAGCATCGGTGCGGCCTGGGGATTTCATTTCGCCAATAACACGATTGCGGTCACCATCATTGCGGCCGACGGCACGATAACCGGGCTTGGTTTGTTTCGTTCTACGACAGGGATCGAGGAGATTGCAGATCTGAGCCCCTGGATATTGGCCGATTTGGGAGCACTCATTTTTGTGTGGTGGTTGATCCGCCGTGTGCTTGACTGATTGCAATCACCGCGCGCGCCAATTATCTGGGGTAAAACCTTAAAGGTCACGGGCGCCTTATGAACTGGATTTCTAACTACGTCAGGCCAAAGATTAACTCGCTGTTTTCGCGCAGAGAGGTGCCGGAGAATCTCTGGACCAAATGTGCGGAATGCGGAGCCATGTTGTTCCACCGCGAATTGGCCGAGAACCTGAACGTTTGCACCAATTGTGATCACCATATGGGGATCACACCGCGTGATCGCTTCCATGCGCTGTTCGACAACGGCATTTTTGTCGAAGTTAAGGTGCCGACGCCAATTGCCGACCCGCTGCAGTTTCGTGACCAGAAGAAATATCCCGAACGTCTGAAGACCGCTCAACGCAGCACCGGCGAAGCCGAAGCGATGCTGGTGGCCGAAGGCGAGATGGGGCGCACACCGATCGTGGCCGTCGCACAGGATTTTGGCTTCATGGGTGGCTCGATGGGGATGTTCGTGGGCAATGCGATCATCGCGGCGGCAGAACGTGCCGTCGAGTTGAAGCGGCCCTTGGTATTGTTTTCGGCCGCTGGTGGCGCACGCATGCAGGAAGGTATTCTCAGCCTGATGCAGATGCCGCGCACGACTGTGGCAGTCGAAATGGTGAAGGAAGCCGGGCTGCCTTATGTGGTCGTTCTGACGCATCCAACGACTGGCGGCGTTACAGCATCCTATGCGATGCTTGGAGACGTCCACATCGCCGAACCGAATGCCCTGATTTGTTTTGCGGGACCACGGGTGATTGAACAGACGATCCGAGAGAAGCTGCCCGAGGGCTTTCAGCGGGCTGAATATCTATTGGATCACGGAATGCTCGATCGCGTGACGCACAGGCGAGATATGAAAAACGAGTTGGTGACGATCCTGCGCATGTTGACCGGGATGAGCCCGCCGGTCATGGGCGATTTGCCGTCTCCAGAAAGCTTGGCAGCGGAAGCGAATGAAGAAAAGGCCGAAAGCTGACGTTTTCGGACCCTTTGGCTTCGCCTTCTTGGGTGCTTTCGTCGCAAAAGTGATCTTAAACTTTCCTAACCGTGACCGCAGGAACTGCCGACAATGACGAGAGATACGTCTGACGCCATCCTCGCCCGGATGATGGCGCTTCATCCCAAGATCATCGACTTGACGCTGGATCGGATGTGGCGGTGTCTCAGTGCGGTCGGGGATCCGCATTTATCAGTGCCCCCAGTGATCCATGTGGCCGGTACCAACGGCAAAGGCTCGACCCAAGCGATGATCCGCGCGGGCATCGAGGCGGCAGGCCAAAGCGCACATGCTTACACATCGCCTCATCTGGCACGGTTTCACGAGCGCATTCGCGTTGCGGGCGAGGTCATAAGCGAAGACCTTTTGTCGAGTTTTCTTGACGAAGTTTACGCCGCGAACGGCGGCGGCTCGATCACTTATTTCGAGATCACAACCGTGGCTGCGTTTCTGGCCTTTGCACGCAAAAAAGCGAATTGGACTCTGCTGGAGGTCGGGTTGGGCGGACGCCACGATGCGACGAATGTGATTGCGAAGCCTGAACTTACAATCATTACCAAAATTGACTTGGACCATCAGCAATTCCTTGGCGAGACCATCCCTGAGATCGCGTATCAAAAAGCCGGGATTATCAAACAAAACGTGCCTGTTGTGGTTGGCCCTCAACACGACGCAGCACTTGAGGTGATCGAAAAAGAGGCGATGCGATATTCCGCGCCCGTCTTGGCCTACGGTCAGCATTGGCATGTGGGTGAGGAGAACGGCCGGCTTGTCTATCAGGACGAAAGAGGTCTTTTGGACCTACCGCCGCCAAATTTGCGCGGGCCACATCAGTTTGGGAATGCCGGGATGGCAATCGCAGCTTTGAGGCATCTTGGATTTGACGAGGCAGCCTGCGAGGGCGCGGTAAGCAAGGCGTTTTGGCCCGCACGAATGCAGCGTTTGCGGGAAGGCGCGCTCGTGGATCGCGCGCCACATGCCGAGTTGTGGCTGGACGGCGGCCACAATCCAGCGGCGGGCAAAGCCCTTGCGGAAACGCTTGCTGGCTTGCCGAAGCGCGCGACACATTTAATCTGCGGAATGCTGTCCACCAAGGATGTGGTTGGCTATTTGCGTCCCTTGGCGGAACACGCCGAGACACTTCATGCAATTGCTATTCCGGGCGAAGCGGCGACCTTGCCAGCCGAGGAAACTGCAGCGGCTGCGCGGGAGGTAGGACTTTCGACACACGTGGCAAAATCGCTTGATGCCGCGTTGGCGGACATCCTTGAAAGCGATCCTGAAGCGCGGATTTTGATCTGCGGGTCGCTATATCTGGCAGGCGCCGTGCTGCGCCAGAACGGCTAGGCCTTTCGCACTTTCAATACGATTTTCCCGATGTAGTCTTTCTGTTTGAAGACTTCTTGCGCCACGGCAATATCTTCCAGAGCGAAGGTTTCGGCCACGAGCGGTTTGATTGCTCCGGTCTCGATGAGATGGACAAGGTTCCCGAATACCTCAGGTTCCAAAGTCGTACATCCGAAGAAAGTGAGATCCTTCAGATAAAGCGTGCGCACATCCAGTTCGACGAGTGGTCCACCAACCGCGCCTGCGACGGCGTAGCGTCCGCCCGGACGCAAAACATCCAGAAGCTTGGGCCATTCCGGGCCTGCGACAAGATCAATGACGACGCTTACGCTGTTGGCTCCAAGGGCTTGGATCAGATCATCATTTCGCGAGAGCGCTTTGCTTGCGCCAAATTCCAGAAGGGCGGCGGACTTTGCCGGACTTGTGACCGCGATGACTTCTGCACCGCGTGCGACGGCAAGCTGGATCGCCGCCGATCCGACGCCGCCTGAAGCCCCGGTGATCAGTACGCGGTCGCCTTTTGCCACGCTCGCGCGGGTCAGCATGTTTTCGGCCGTTGAATACGAACAGGGGAATGAAGCAAGTTCGATGTCAGACAGCGTGCTGTCGATCGGATAGGCGTGACGGGCAGCGACGGTGGTGTACTCGGCAAATCCGCCATCGCATTCCGAGCCAAAGAACCATGGTGTTTCAAGCGCTTGCCCGTTGTGCTCCTGGAGGCATGGCTCGACCAGAACGCGTTCGCCGATGCGGGCCGGGTCGACGCCCTCGCCTACAGCGACGATATCGCCGCAGACATCAATGCCTTGAATGCGCGGGAAGCGAAGGGGCGCGCCGGTCCAGCTTGCGTCATCCGCATCGCTTTCGCCTTTGGAATACCAGCCGACACGGGTGTTGATGTCTGTGTTGTTCACACCGGCGGCGGCGACTTGTATCAGGACCGCGCCCTTTTTGGGTTTCGGCGTAGGTATATCAGTTTTGTAAGCCAGCGTTTCGGGTCCGCCATGGGCCGTCAACTGCACGCCGCGCATTGTTTTCGGTATCATCAAGTCCCTTTCAGACCTTCTCTCGGCACGATGGGGCGCGCACAAAGGGGCGTCAAGCGCTGCTCTTGGGGCCTCGAAACCTTGCCAAGACGCGGATGCCAGCGTAGCACGACACCTGACCATAGCTTGGGGGAAATGATGACAGATGATCCACAAACCCTTGTGTCCACAGTTTGGCTGGAACAACACCTGAAGGATCCTGATCTTAGGGTGTTTGATGCCTCGTGGTATCTGCCAAACGCGGGTCGCGATCCAAAAGCCGAGTATGAGCGGGGCCACATTCCGGGCGCGCGGTTTTTTGATATCGACGAGATCAGCGACCTGAGATCGGAAATGCCGCATATGGCCCCTCCGGTAGAAAAGTTTATTTCCCGCATGCGGGCGATGGGCGTTGGAGACGGGCACCAGATTGTCGTTTACGATGGCGCCGGGTTGATGTCGGCGGCGCGGGTTTGGTGGCTGTGTCGCCTCATGGGAAAGACAGATGTTGCGGTGCTTGATGGCGGGTATCCAAAGTGGACCGCCGAGGGACGCCCAACCGAGGATATGGCCCCGGTTATGCGCGACCGGCATATAACAGTGACGCGGCAAAACCATCTGGTTCGGGACGTGACGCAAGTCGCTGCGGCGGCAAAGCTTGGAGACCACGAGATCATTGATGCGCGTTCTGGCGGTCGTTTTCGCGGCGAAGCACCGGAGCCTCGTGAGGGGCTGCGGTCCGGTCATATACCGGGGTCAAAAAATGTATTCTTTCAATCTCTTCTGACAGAAGCTGGAACGATGAAGCCCACGGCGGCGCTTCGCAAAACCTTTGAGGCTGCGGGCGTTGACTTGTCAAAGCCCGCGATCACGACCTGCGGGTCCGGTGTGACGGCGGCTGTATTGTCGCTTGCGCTGGAGCGTATCGGTCATCGGCAGCATTCGCTTTATGACGGCTCGTGGTCTGAGTGGGGTATGTATGATGATCTTAAGGTTGAAACCGGATGACGATCCAGCTCGCCGGCACCGAGGTTCCCTATTCTGTCACCTATCTGGAGATGACCGAGAAGCCAGCGTGGGATTGGCCGCATCTTCCGGTCAGCGCGCAGGTGTCCCTTTTGCACGCCGAAGCGCCCCCGGTTTGGTTTTTCCTATCGCTTTATGATGCGGTGGGGCGTGACTATGCGTGGGAAGATATCCACAAGCGTGAGCACACCGACATTCGGGAGTGGCTGGCGGCGGACAACATGTCGATGTTTGTTCTCTACGGGCGCGGCTGGCCGCAAGGGTTTTTTCTTTTGGAAGACCAAGGCGAAGGTGTTGTCGATCTTTCCTACTTCGGGATGGTGCCAGAGGCGGTCGGACGCGGTCTAGGCAAATGGCTGCTTCGTACGGCCATTTTAACCGCATGGGGCCGTCCCGGGACCACCCGGATGACGGTCAATACCTGCACGCTGGATCATCCCCGCGCCTTGCAAACCTATCAAAAAAGCGGTTTCACGCCTGTACGGCGTGAGGACCACATCCGCACGTTGACCCGCGACCGTGATCTGTCGCGCATTCCATCCTGAGGAACTCACTCATGCTGAACAACCTGAAGCCGCAACCCGCCGACAAAATTCTCGCCCTTGTACAGATGTACAAAGACGATCCGCGCGAGACAAAGATTGATCTGGGCGTGGGGGTTTACAAGAACGCCGAAGGGGTGACGCCCGTGATGCGCGCTGTGAAGACAGCCGAGCGACGGATCGTCGAAAGCCAGGAGACCAAAGCCTATACTTCGCTTGCGGGTGACCCGGCCTTTTCGACGGCGATGTGCAAGTTGATTCTCGCAGACAGTGTTGATTCAAGCCGGGTCGCAGCAGTTGCGACACCGGGCGGAACCGGGGCTGTGCGGCAGGGACTTGAGCTGATGCAGTACGCGGATCGTGCTTCAACGATCTGGATTTCCAACCCAACCTGGCCAAATCATCCGTCAATTATCAAATACTTGGGCGTACCGATGCGCGAGTATCGCTATTTCGACGGCGCCACGCGCGGGGTCGATTTTGCGGGCATGATGGACGATCTCAAGGGCGTGAAGCGCGGGGATTTGGTGCTGCTGCACGGATGCTGCCACAACCCGACAGGCGCGAACCTGACCGCCGAACAGTGGAATATGGTTGCTGAATTGCTTGAAAGAACCGGTGCGGTGCCCTTTGTCGACATCGCTTATCAGGGGTTTGGCGACGGGCTTGAGGAAGACGGCTATGGGACACGGCTTTTGGCGTCGAAATTGCCCGAAGTCATTATTGCCGCGAGTTGTTCAAAGAATTTCGGAGTGTACCGCGAGCGGACCGGGTTGTTGATTGCAATCACGCAGGAAAAGAAATCAAAGGCGTCCGCGCAGGCGACATTGGCCTTTTTGAACCGGCAGAATTACTCGTTCCCGCCGGATCACGGTGCGCGGGTTGTATCGACAATCTTAGACGACGCTAAATTGCGGGCCGATTGGCAGGCCGAGTTGGAGGACGTCCGCAAAGGCATGCTGAAGCTACGGACGCTCCTGGCGGAAACGCTGCGCCACCGCACCAATTCAGATCAGTTCGATTTTATCGCCGATCACCGGGGTATGTTCTCGCGGCTTGGGGCAACGCCAGAGCAGGTCGTCGAGATGCGCGAGAAGTTCGGCATTTACATGGTTGGCGACAGCCGCATGAATATTGCAGGTCTGAACGAGGCGACCGTGCCAATTCTTGCAGACGCGATTGCAGCCACAGGCGTCTAAAACCAAAAACGGCCCCTAAGCGGGGCCGTTTTCATTATACCTGTCAGGGGCTTATTCTCCAGCAATCCGCTGAGTAGGATTGAAGCGGGTGCTTGCCGGCACGGTGAACTGGCCTCGCTGAAGTTTGTGGATTTTGCCCTGTCGCAAGAGCTGGCCAAAGGACCGCAAGCCGGCCTCGCGGCTCACTTCAAGTGCTGGATCAACACGCGCGACGCGCTTCATGATCTCGGGGCGCGAAAAGTGTGCCTGGCCTTCGACAAAGGCTGTGTAGGCAGCGGCTGCCTCGAGAAGGTCAGGCAATTCCGTCGCACCCATATTGGCGGCGAACTCGCGGAAGTTAGAAGCTTCAGCCATGGTGTCTTCGCTCACTGACACGCGCCGTGGCGCTGTGTTTTCCGATGGCGGTTTGGGGACGTCAGTTTGGTCCACACGTTGCGACGAAACCAAAACCAACGGTGCGGGCCGCGCTGCGGCTTCGGCCTTGGTCATATCTGAAAAGCTGGGCCGGCGCGTCATAGCGCGGGTCAAATCCTGACGGTAGGCGTTTTGCTCATCTGCTTCTTGTTCATCGCGCGGGATAATGCGCGACAGGATGCGATCGGCTTTGGTTGCGGCTACGGCAGCGCGCATTTGGCTGATCACGCGACGACGACGGATTCCATCATCTTCGTTGAATTTCGCGTCAGTTTCCTGCAGGAGACGGCCGACGTTGCCGTTGCTATCGGAGAGTGGCTCAAGAGGGCGAGACGGCTTGCGGTCTGTATCTGAGGCTTCTGCCATCGCGATATCTTCGGGTTCGTCTTCCTCGAAGTCGTCCCCATCGTCGAGCGAATTGTCTACGGAGCCTTCGGGTGCCTTGATCGCAAAGCTGTCGGATAGGTCTTCGTCTTCGGCTACCTGCTGCCTGTCTACAGCTGTAACCTTTGCAATGGCGGCGTTCAGAGCGATATCGTCTTCGTCTTCGCTCAAAGCGATATCTTCTTCGACTGCCGCCTCTTCGATCTCGGGTTCGTCGTCAAAAACGTTCTCTGAAGCCAACTCTGCTTGGCCAGTATCGCGATCGGAGGCAACGATAGAGGCGATCAGCGAAGTGTCTGCGTTGTCGACCGTTGCGTCGCTGGGCGTGACGGGGGTATCTTCAGGTGCCTTTTCAGTCGCCTCGTCTTCATCAGCGAGGTCAGCGGTGATTGCGGCGATGGTTTTGCTGAGAGCGCGCTGGTGGCGTGAGTTATCATCTGTTTCGGCCCCGGCCTCACTGTCCGGGGCAGTATCAAAAGCCGGTTTATCTTCCTCGGGCACGATGGTGCGGGACACGACGGCGCGGATGCGGCGCAGTTTCTCGGCAACGCTTTCGGCAGGAAGGTCCGCAGCTGCGGGTGTGGCCGTCGTATCGACGGTCAGAACGTCTTCGGGTTCATCCGCCATAAGATAGTCGTCGTCAAAGGCGAGCGGGCCTGTTTCAAGCACTTCTGCATCCTCTGCGACATGTGCTTTTGGCGCGGGGGCATCCTGCAGAGCGGGAGCATCGGCCTCCTCTGGGATAGGCTCCTCGGTTTCGTCAGCGTCGTCGACCTGCCGCAAAGAAAGACCGGTATCGCCAACGCGCGCTTCTACACGGCGCTGAACTTCTTTTTGCGCAATGTTTTGAAGCATCTCGACATCGGGAGTCGGAGGCTCGGCACCGAAGTAGCGGTCGTCAGCGGCAAGGTCACGGAAGTATTCGGCGATCCCGCGCATGGTGCCAAACGGGTCGTCAAACCCCTCCAGCGTACAACTGAAGGTGCCGTAAGAAACGGTCAGTATTTTGTTCGAACCAGTCATTCGGATCGCTTTCTCTCTTATCCAGCAACAATGTGTTTACCAAGAACGGGGTCGGAAATAGAGATACTCCCAAGGAATTCGCGGGATATTTTCACGTCACAAATGTGGCGCGACGGGCAACGACAGGTATTCGGACATGGATCAGCGGCAATTTCAATCCCGAGATGGTGTGACTTTGGTGGGCGGAGGCCAGCCTAGCGCGGAAAGCCTTGATGAAGCTTTGAAATTGGCGCCAACACTTATTGCAGCCGATGGCGGAGCAGACCGGGCGCTGGCGCTTGGGCATGTGCCCGAGATGATCATTGGCGACCTTGATTCGGTTTCAGACGCGGCGCGTGCGCGGGTTGGACACGAAAATATTATCAAGGTTTACGATCAGGATCGGACGGATTTTGAAAAATGTTTGGCTTTGATTGAGGCGCCATTTGTGGTTGCGGTTGGGTTCGCAAATGGGCGGCTGGATCACACGCTGGCTGTTATGACCGCATTGGTGGGCGGACTTGGGCCTCCGGTGATTGTGCTTGGTGAGGACGATATTGTTTTTGCGGCACCTGTGCGGCTGTCACTTGATCTTGAGATTGGCTCGCGGTTTTCGCTGTTTCCAATGGCAGACGTCACAGGGAGATCTGTCGGACTTGAGTGGCCGCTTGATCCGCATTCTTTCTCGCCATCGGGCCGTATAGGCACATCGAACCGGGTGACCGGACATGTCCACCTTGAGTTTGACGCTCCGGGTATGTTGCTGATTACACCGCGGGCGGGGCTACGGGCGGTGGTGTCGGCGGTAACCGACTAAGGCGTTGTTCACGAAATAAAATATAGAGCCCAGCCGCGATTGTGATGCAAATTCCGAGGAGTGCGAGACCGTTCGGGAAGTCGCGGAAAATCAGCAATCCCAGCGCGGCGGCGACAGGTATCTCAAGATACTGCATAGGTGCAAGCGTTGCCGCCGGCGCAAACCGAAGTGACCACGTCATCAGAAGATGGGCCGATGTTCCGATGGCTCCTAGTCCAAAAAGGAGGGTCCATTCCACACCAGAAGGCTTGGTGATCGTGAAGCCCGGAAGTTCGAACGGACTTATTATCAGGAGGGCAGGAAAAAGAACTGCGGTGGCCATGGCACCTGAGATCGCTTGTAGCGTGATTGGATCAACGTCTTTGGCGATCTGGCGCGTGACAAGCATGAAAAGTGCGAAATCAAGCGCTACCCCCAAGGGAAGAAGCGCAGGCCAGCCGACTTCGGCAAAGCTTGGCTGGATCACGAACAGAGTTCCGACGAAACCCACACAGCAAGCGATGATGCGGCGGTGACCGACCTCTTCTCCTAGGACGAAATGCCCGAGTACAAGCATGATGAAGGGCATCACAAAGGCAATGGCGATGGCATCGGCAAGCGGCAGATAGCGCAACGCTAAAAACATCATGCCGATACCGAGAATATGCAGAACCGTGCGGATCGCAGTGAGGCGAAGAATGCGGCCTGACATGCTCACCGACATGCCGGCGAGCCAGACGACCGGAGCAAGGATGAGCAATTGCAGTGCGAATCGCACCGTTACCAGTTGTCCGACATCGATGCTGTCGCCAAGGATTTTTGCGATGCTATCGCCAAGCGGAGCAAGGACGCAAAATCCGAGCATGAGAAGGATGCCGAGGACCGGCCGATCGGTGTGCATAAGCGCGAAGCTAACGAGGGTGCGTGACGAGCGCGAGGTCAAAGTCCTTTGGCGCGACCATCGCGGCAGTTTGGACTTTGGAACCAGAACGCTCTCGACGGCTTTTGCGTTTAATTCTGGCCGAGGACAGCAAGACACCGTGGCTTGCCGAGCGGCGCAGATCATGGTGTGACAGAGCGTCCCAACAAGGAGCCATCCGATGCGTGCACAACCCAAAGCCAGCCATTTCGTCAACGGCCGCTATATTGAAGATGACAGCGGTGCTTTGATTGAGTGCATTTATGCGGCCAGCGGCGCGGTGATTGCCCGGCTCCATGAAGCGAGCGACGCAATCATTGAAGAGGCCTTGGCGGCGGCGAAAGCGGCGCAGCCAGCTTGGGCTGCGATGAGTGGGACCGAGCGTGGCCGTGTTTTGCGACGTGCATCCGACATGATCCGGGCCGAGAATCGTTCACTTTCTGAACTTGAGACAATGGATACCGGCAAGCCATTGCAGGAAACGTTGGTGGCGGATGCGACCAGCGGCGCGGATGCTTTGGAGTATTTCGGCGGGCTTGCGGGGTCTTTGACCGGCGAACATATTCCTTTGCCGGGCGGCGATTGGGCTTATACAATCCGCGAAGCACTTGGGGTCTGTGTGGGGATTGGTGCGTGGAACTATCCGACACAGATCGCTTGCTGGAAAGCGTCTCCGGCGCTTGCGTGCGGCAATTCGATGGTTTTCAAACCGTCTGAAACGACACCATTGTCGGCCTTGCGGGTGGCGGAAATCCTCTCCGAAGCTGGGCTGCCTGACGGTATTTTCAATGTCGTGCAAGGGCGCGGACCGGTTGGGGCTAAATTGATCGGAGACGACCGTGTCTCGAAGGTTTCGTTGACCGGATCAGTACCGACGGGGCGCAAAGTCTACGCGGTAGCAGCGTCTGGGATGCGCCATGTGACGATGGAACTTGGTGGCAAGTCGCCCTTGGTGATTTTTGCAGATGCCGATCTTGAGAAGGCGGTTTCAGGTGCCATCCTTGCGAACTTCTATTCTTCGGGACAGGTTTGTTCAAATGGGACAAGGGTTTACGTCGAACGCTCCATTCGGGCGGCCTTCGTGGCACGCTTAGTGGAGCGCCTGAAGGACGGCGTCGTGATGGGCGATCCGATGGATGAGGCCGTGACATTTGGACCGCTGGTCAGCGAGGCGCAGATGGAGATTGTGCTTGGATATATCGAAAAGGGAGTGGCCGAGGGAGCAACGGTGGCCCATGGCGGTAAACGGGCGGACCGGGACGGCTTTTTTGTAGAGCCGACCGTTTTCACGGACGTCACGGATGACATGACGATTGCGCGCGAGGAGATTTTCGGACCGGTGCTTTCGGTTTTGGATTTCGACACCGAGGCCGAAGCCATCGCCCGCGCAAATGACACGGTTTTTGGACTTGCGGCGGGCGTGTTCACCCAAGATCTGACCCGGGCGCATCGCGTGGTAAAGGCGTTTGAGGCAGGGACCTGCTACATCAATCACTATAATGCAGCACCTGTTGAAATGCCGTTTGGCGGCTCGAAGCTGTCTGGGGTGGGCCGCGAGAACTCAAAAGGTGCGATTGAGAATTACTCGGAAATGAAAGCGGTCTATGTGGGTATGGGGGACGTGGAAGCGCCGTTCTGACTGCGGCGTATCCAGATATTACTCAAGTTATGAGGCGCTTAAAATTCTGGGTGTGGCGGCCCGACATTTCCTTTGGAATTGTCTCCACCGCGCGCGCCATTTCTTTGAAACGACATAAAAAAGGCGGCGACACCAGGGAGGAGGAGGTGCCGCCGCTATTTTCAGAAAGCCCCGGGAGGAGGTGGGGCCGTCTGATCCGGTTTTCGCTTAGCCGTCGTAGGCCGCGCGATATGCGATTGCGCGCAACGAGTTACGCGACATGTTCAGGTCCAAAAGCTCGCGATCGGACATCGCTTCGAGCTCTTCGAGGGTTTGGCGATATGTGCGATAGCGCTGCACGCGCTGTGTCAGACCACCAAAGATGCCCGCGCTGCGTGCGCCGAAGCGTTTCGTGTTGATTACGTCAATTGCACTCATATCTTCACTCCTACTACTGGCGGCTATGCGTCGTTTACCGTGCTGCTTGTGATGACTATCTAGGAAGATGCTGCAAGTGCACAATGGACGATGTCTCAATGCTGCTATGCAGCATGATCATAGGTCGCTGCCGTGGTTTTTGGCTTTGCGATGAGAAAAGTGGCAATTGGGCCGGGTGGCCTTGTCTCGGAAGCCGTCACGAAGCAAGTAGAGCACGAAAAATGAAAGCGAGCGGACAACATGGCCATTACACGTGAAGAAATTCTTGACAGGCTCCGCACTGTCTCGCTGCCGAATGGGCGTAACCTGGTCGAGGCCGATCTTATTCGTGCGCTTCAGGTCGACGGAAGCACGGTGAGATTCGTCATCGAGGCGCCTAACGCCGACGTGGCACTGGCGATGGAACCAGTGCGCGCCACCGCAGAAGCCCTGGTGGCCTCGATTGCAGGCGTCGGGAAAGTATCTGTTGTGTTGACTGCCCACGGCCCCTCGGCACCAGCTGCAAAAGCCCCTCCAAGCCTGAAAATCGGCGGACATCCGACACCACAGCAGGCCGGACCGGCGAAGGTTGCGGGCGTAGATCGCATCATTGCAGTAGGCTCGGGCAAGGGGGGCGTTGGCAAATCTACCGTATCATCGAACCTAGCCGTAGCTTTGGCACGCGAGGGGCGCCGTGTCGGACTTTTGGATGCCGATATATACGGGCCATCGCAACCTAAGATGATGGGGATCAACAAGCGGCCGGCATCCCCGGACGGCAAAACGATCATTCCGCTGCAATCCCATGGCGTTACGCTGATGTCTATTGGCTTCATGATGGAAGAGGGCAAAGCGGTTGTCTGGCGGGGCCCGATGTTGATGGGCGCACTGCAGCAAATGCTGGGGCAAGTGGAGTGGGGCGAATTGGACGTCCTTATCGTCGATTTGCCTCCCGGCACGGGGGACGTGCAACTGACACTTTGCCAACGCACACAAGTGACCGGCGCGATCGTGGTATCGACGCCGCAGGATGTGGCACTTTTGGATGCGCGCAAAGCGATAGATATGTTCAATACCCTGAATACGCCGATCCTTGGGCTGATTGAGAACATGTCGACATATGTTTGCCCACAGTGCGGTCACGAAGCGCATTTGTTCGGCCACGGCGGTGTGCGCGCCGAAGCTGAGGCGCTAGGGGTGCCGTTCCTGGGCGAAATCCCATTGTCTCTTGATGTGCGTCTGGCCGGAGATGCGGGGCGCCCTGTGGCGCTTGGCGACGGGGCGGTATCGGAGTCTTATGCGGCCTTGGCCAAGCGGTTGATTGCGGGCGGCATGGGCTAAGCCACCTGTAGGGACTGCGTCTGTATAACGTCGCTGCAGGCCTTCGCAGATTTAACGCCGCTTCAGGCTGTGTTGTTCCGGTGCCTGGCGTCTAGACGTCAGGCTTTTGTTGCTTCCGTTTCCCGACCAGAAAGCTCATGGTACTTCATGGCGCCAAGATGGGACGGAGGTGGGTTTTCATGGATTTTGCCTCGATTCGCTTTTAAAGCATCGGATTTCGCGTCTTGTTCGCTGTCTCATGAGAAAAGTTGAACGATTTTTCATAATACAATATATAGTGTTTTATTGATCAAAATTCTACATATAGACGCCATATATCGTATCTGATCGGCGAAAGAACCTAAGAAAACAAGGCGGTTGCCCTGTTTATCCCAAAGAATTCTATTGCTTCCCATGAATTCCCATGCCAAATTCCTTTTATCGGATGAGGCGGGTTAATGATACGGGGCGCAAAAGACCCCAAACCCAAATAATAATAGCAGGTTTCATACAGGCACCCGCTTTCATCCCGGTCGAAACACTTCGGCCACTATGAGATCCGGCGCGCGGGCGAGCAGACATCCCCCCAGGTGGCGCGCGCAGCTGGACTAGCCCGGAAACGGGACGAGGGCGGTGGATCGGACTCTGGCAGCAGTCTGATCCACCGCCTTCGCATTTTAAGGGGGGCGAAATTGAAGGGGGCCGCGGGACAGTGGTTCGCAGGTTCAGAGGCGAAGGCCACCACAAGGTGGACAGCAAGGGCAGGGTTTCGATCCCAGCCTCATTTCGCCGTGTGCTTGAAGCAGCAGATCCCGCATGGTCCGAAAACAAGGCCCCCGAGTTGGTCATTGTTTATGGCGACCATCGCCGCAGATATCTTGAGTGTTATACGATTGATGCCGCCAGCGAAGTGGATGCAAAAATTGACCGCATGAAGCGTGGTTCGATCGAGCGCCGGATGCTGGAAAAGCTATTTAATGGTCAATCGCTTTTAACCACTGTTGACGACACGGGGCGGATTGTCCTGCCATCAAAGCTACGCCAAAAGATAGATATTGAAACCGAGGCCTATTTCATCGCTTCGGGCGATACGTTCCAAATCTGGAAGCCGGAAACCTACGAAGAGATTGAAGAAGCCAAGACCGAAGCCTGGCTGGATGAGCAGTCGGAAGACTTCGATGTTCTGACGCTTCTTGATTTTGGTGGCGAGGGAGGCTGAGCATGGCCGCCGCTGCCAAAGGCCAAAGCCGCGACCCCCATATTCCTGTTCTGCTTGACGCGATTCTAGAGGCGTGTGGCCCAATTTCGGGCCACTGGCTTGACGGGACGTTCGGGGCAGGAGGGTACGCCCGGGGATTGCTCTCCGCAGGTGCGGAGCGCGTCACAGGTGTGGATCGTGATCCTGCGGTTTTTGAGATGGCAGCAGAGTGGGCCGATGAATATGGCCAGCGGTTGGTTCTCGTCAAGGGAACATTCTCTGATTTAGATCAATATGTTGACGCACCATTGGATGGCGTCGTTCTGGATCTGGGCGTCTCTTCCATGCAGCTTGATCAGGCGAAACGCGGATTCTCTTTCATGGGAAACGGGCCGCTGGACATGCGCATGAGCCAGGCGGGAACGTCGGCGTCGGATATCGTGGCTGAGGCCGAAGAGGAGCTTCTGGCGGACATCCTTTATCACTACGGCGAAGAGCGCGCATCGCGGCGGATTGCGCGGGCGATTGTGGCCGCGCGCAAGGAGGCGCCGATCACAACGACGGCCGCCCTTGTTGCGATTGTCGAGCGCTGTTTGCCGCGCCCGAAGCCGGGGCATAGCCATCCAGCGACGCGGACGTTCCAAGCCCTGCGTATCGCGGTGAATGACGAATTTGGTCAACTGGTTGAAGGGCTGGAAGCAGCCGAGCGGGCGTTGAAGCCCGGTGGTTGGCTGGCGGTCGTCAGCTTCCATTCACTGGAAGACAGGGTGGTGAAGCGGTTCTTTCAGGAACGCTCGGGCAAGTCGCCCGGTAATAGTCGTTACCAGCCTGAATTGCGGGCCGATGCGCCACGGTTTCAGGCACGCAACAAGGCGATCCCACCAAGTGCGGACGAGATTGCGCAAAACTCCAGATCGCGTTCTGCAAATTTGCGGGTTGGACGTCGGACAGATGCACCGGCGGGGGCCGTGGATCGCGCAAAGCTGGGTTTACCAAAGTTAACGATGGGAGAGCGGTAGATGCGTTCGGTGTTTTATATTCTGACCGCCTGTCTGGTCATGGTCCTTGCGGTTTGGGCTTATCGGCAGAACTATGAGACGCAGGCAAGTTTGCGCGAGGTCAGGGAACTACGCAGCGAAATTGGCGAATTGCGTGAGCATGCCGGTGTTCTGCGTGCCGAATGGGCTTACCTCAATCGCCCGGAACGTCTGGCGAATTTGGCAGATATGAACTTCAACCGACTTGAACTTTTGCCACTTCGTCCGGACCATTTCGGCCATATCGATCAGATCACTTATCCAATTGAGCCTTTATCGCCCATTATCGTGCCGATCGAAGTAATGAGCCGTTTGAGAGAGATCCAATGACCCGCACACCGCTTCGTCCACTTGCGAGAATTTTGGCGGCGCGTCGTGCTGGCGAGAATCCGGACTCGATTGAGCGAGATAACCTTGCCGAGCGACATGAGGCCGAGCGGGATGGCGCGCGGGCACGGGCCGAAGGGCGGTTGTTGGTCCTGGGAGTGGTTTTCCTGTGCGCGTTCACCATGGTTGGCCTGAAAATGTCAGTGACCGCCGGAACTGATCCGGTGGAGCCGAGGGCTGCGGCATCGGGTACACAAATTATCGCTACGCGCGCCGATATCACGGATCGCAACGGGCGTATTCTGGCAACCAACCTGACGACCAATGCGCTTTATGCCCAGCCGCCTTTAATGATCGAACCGGAACTTGTGGCACGCAAGCTTGTCAC
>NZ_JBVCWP010000030.1:0-24135 GCF_057460485.1 Boseongicola sp. | reverse complement strand
CAAAAGATAATTCTGAAACACCATCACCACGCCACGGCTTTCAGGCTTTTCGCGCAGGATCGAGCGATCGTTGAAGCGAACATCCCCCGATGTCGGATCCAAAAGACCAGCAATCATCTTCATCGTGGTGGTTTTACCGCACCCCGACGGACCAAGAAGGGCCGTCAACTCGCCCGAGGCGATCTCAAGGCTCAGGCGGTCCAATGCAGGCGTGTCTGCACCAGGATAGACCTTAGTGAGGTTCTGAATGGAAACGTTCGTCATATACGGCCAAAGCCCCCAACAGCACCGCTGCGGCCCGAAAGCTGTTTCGCGGTGAGCAGTAAAATAAAGATGCCCGGCAAGATGTAGATCATGCCTATGGCCCCTGTGATGTCGTTGCGTCCTGACGTCGCAAAGTTGAACAGCAACAACGGCAGCGTCACAACGCGCCCTCCACCGATCATCAGCGTCAGGATGTACTGGCTCCACGAGACAAGGAACGCAAACAACCCACCCACAATGATGCCCGGCATGATTGCCGGAAGCGTCACATACCAAAACGTCTTCAACGGAGATGCCCCAAGACTGCGCGCCTGCGCCTCAAAGGCCGGGTCATAATTCGAGAATATCCCCGCCATAACCAACGTCATATATGGCAGCGTCGGGATCAAGTGGACAAGGATCACACCCTGCACGGTGTTTGTTAGACCCAGTGAAATGAAGACCGAGTGAATACCCAAAACCACTGCAATACCGGGGACGATCGTCGGCGCGAGGATCATCAACTCGACGACCTCTTTGCCCTTGAACTTATACATCCCCAAAGCGCGACCAGCCGGAACCCCGACAAGGATCGAAAGCGCAGTCGCTGACAGCGAAATCCCGATCGTCAGCCAAAGACTGTCCAACACGCCGGCAGTCTCCGACAAGGCGTATTCCCAGGCCTGCATGGTCCATTGCCGCGGCAGAATATCGGGAAAGAACCACCCTCGTGCAAACGACCAGATCGCAAGTGGGATCAATGGCATGATCAGCCAAACCACCAGAACGAGGCATGTCAGATAGCGGAACCAACGGGTCCAGACACCGTCTTGATTTATCATCTCAGCTCCTCACCTTTCTGCGCGAGTAGCGGATGTAGAAAAACAGCATCACGACGCTTAGGACGGCGATCATTAGTGCGAGGGCCATCGCTTCGGGCCGCGCGGCGAGATCGACATCGGTGTATTTGCGATACGCCAGGACCGGCAAAGCTGCGGGATAATTCGCGCCCAAAAGCGCCGGAATTTCATAGGCGCCAAACGTAAACGCAAACACGATAACGCTCGCCGAAAGCAAACCCGGAAAGATTAGCGGCAATAAAACATGGCGAAACGCCTGCCACCGAGATGCTCCAAGCGAGCGCGCCACGCTTTCGTAGTTCTCGCCAAGCGACTGCATGTTCGCCAGAACTATCACACCAATGAACGGCACTTCTTTCCAGACATATTGAAGGATAATGCCAATGGCGAAGGGATCAAAAACCAGTGCCGGGAAATCAGCAGGCCGGGTGATCAGGTCCGCTTCGGCGGCAAGCCGCGCGAAAGTGCCAGATTGTGAAAACAGGTAAAGGATACCGATGGCACCAACCAAATGCGGCACCGTCAAATTCAACTGAAACAGGAAATTGATAATCGCGCGGCCAATGAACGCCCGCCGCAACAGCAACGCTGCCCCAACCGCTAGCACGCAGGAAATCAACGTTGAGGTCACCGAAATGTGCAGGCTCAGCATAAACGACAGATAGAACTCTTCGTCCGTGAACACCGCTATATAGGCGTCAAAATTGGGCTCTGTCAGGCCAATCACGGGCATATAATTGAAGCTCCGCATCAGTCCGATCAACAGGCCACCGAAAAACAGCAGGATGATGACGGACATCGCAGGCAGCAGAAGCAGAAAAATCTTCAGCCGATCAGACACGAGGCGCAGACCTTTCCATATTCGAAGAGACAGACAAAGCCATCGGTCACGCCCCAATCGGACCTGGGGCGTGACTTGGGTGGCTAGTTACTTTGAACCGACGTTCGCGATCCAGCCTTGCTCAATCGCCGAAATCCACGAGGCCTGAAGCTCGGGCAAAGCGGTCGCGGCAAGGTCTTCCGCCGACACCACGTTCGGATGGCGCTCAATCGCGTCAAACTTTGCGCGAAGCTCGCCCTCAACGCGGGACATATCGATACCGGGCTGCGTTCCCCAAACATCAGGAAGCGCTTTTTGAACCTGTGCTTCGGCTGACAAAAGAACGTCCTGCAAAACGACTGCGGCAGCTTTGTTGGGGGAGTTGAACGGGATCAGCGTGTAGTTTGTGTTGCCGATCGTGCCATCTTCCAACGCATAGCCTTGCGTGGTCGGCGGGAAGGTTCCGTTCATGATATTGATGCCGACGCCAGCCGGTTCGTAGTTGAACACGATCCCCACTTCCTGGTTCGCATAGAGCTGCTCCAGTGCCGCGATCGAGTTTGGATAGGTCTGACCTTCCCGCCACAGGAACGGTTCGATCTCGTTCAGAATGCGCCAGGTTTCCGCCGAAGCTTCGTCGAAGCGGGCCTGATCAAACGGACCAAGCAGGTTTTCGACCCCGCCTGCCGCGTAATAAAACACGTGGCGTACAAAGACCGAGCCGTTGAAATCTGGCGGCGCAGGGTACGTAAACTGGCCGGGGTTAACCTTGACCCACTCAATCAAACCGGGAATGGTTTTCGGCGGATTGTCATAAAGCGCCGTGTTGTAGGCAAAGGCGAATTGCGCCGTTGACCAAGGCACTTCACAGCCATCCACAGGCACACCAAAGTCGTTCGCAATGGCCGGATTACCCCAATCAATCAAAGCGTTGTTAGGAATAAGATCGGTGTAACCGCAAAACGTGAGGTCACCCTGCTTCATTGTGCGGAAGTTCTCGCCGTTGATCCAGATCAGGTCGACCGAACCATTGTCCAAATTGCCCGACTCTTTTTCGCCAAGCACAATGTTCACAACAGAAACTGTATCACTGACACCAACCCGGTTCAGCGTTACACCGTACTGATCCATCAACAGACCACCGACATATTCAGACACATATTGGTTGATCGTGTCGGACCCACCCCACATGAACCAATTGACTTCACCGCCTTCGGCCATGGCGACAATCTCGTCCCAGGACATGGCGTTCAGGGCATCACCATCGGCCGTATCTGCCAGTGCTGCAAACGGGGTCAAAGCCACCGTGGCGGCGAAGGCCGCCAATTTCGAAATCTGTCTCATATTTCCTCCCAGAAGTGTTTTAACGACTTTGTAGTGTAACTCTGTCCCTTGGCTTTATTACGCCGCAACGGCGACCTCTAAAGCAACCTCAAAAATTTTCTCATTGGAACGCGTCAAACGCGCCTGATCCTCCCAAGCAAGCGGATCCATGAACGTACGACCATGCGGGAGCGCATCCCAAACAGACAGCATCGAAAGTGTGCTGGCCCCAAATTTACCCCCCACCGCAATCACGGCCGAGGTCTCCATATCGATGGAAACGACCCCTTCCGCTGTCCAGCCTGCGCACATGGCGTCTGACTGAGCAAAAAGACTTGGCCACGTCAGAAGCATTGCGCGCGTGGACGCAACATCACGCTGAGCCAGCTTATCTTCGGCTATATCAACAAGCTTTGCGTCAGTGCTCACATATGCATGCGCGCCATAATGCTGTGACACGCCATCCCGCGCCGCACAGCGCTCGGGCAAAGCGACCATGCCCATCGACGCTTTGACATCAAGCGTGCCGCACGTCCCGATCTGGATCAGAGTCTTCGTCCCAAGCTGCGCTAAGATATGTGCCGGCTCCACCGCGCGGGCCGGGCCATAGGCGCAACAATAAGCAATCGATTTAGCCCTATATTCACCGGCAAACATATCAGAAAACGCAAGCTCCCGGACATTGTCGAGGTCGGCAAGGCGCGTTTCCGTCGCCTGCGCACGCCACCAAGTGCCTTCAAGGATCAATGCCACAAGCTCGGCCCCTTGTGGCATACCAAGCGCGTCTCGCCAGATGTCTTCGGAATAGTCCAGAATGGCCATTTAAGCGTGGTCTCATTTAAAGTATCGGCAGTATTTGTATTAACAATTTGATAGCAACAATTTTTTCCCGTCAAGAACTGTTTCGACACATCCTGCAATTCATTGCCTCACAAACCCGCGAAGCAGTCGCGTCGCCTCACCCTTTGTCCGGTGACCTTTACGTCTCTAACCCTGCCGTCGACCGCGTCGATATGGCGACTGATCTACACCTCAGTCTGCTCAAGGCTGTCGCCGCCAGTGACAACAGGTCCCTTTCTTCAACCGAAAGCGCCCACATAGGCGACATATCCATCGCAATCACGCCCTGCCCGGCAGCCAAGAACCGTCCGAAAATGCATTCAATATCGTTCTGTGCATAATTCGTTGGTAGCCACCCGCAAAATCCCGCAAAATCAGATCAACTGACTTGAGGTCCACTGTATGACAAAGCAATCCGTACGCCTTGGGGTCGACATTGGCGGGACGTTTACGGACGTCGTTCTTGAAGTGGGCAGATCGGCATATTCTGCCAAAGTGCTCACCACCTATATCGCGCCCGAGAACGCAATCATCGACGGAACGCAACAGGTCTGTGCCAAAGCTGGGATAGCGCCGTCCGAGATCGAGCAGATCATCCATGGCACAACTCTTGCCACCAACGCGCTTATCGAACGGCGCGGCGCAAAGACTGCTTTGATCACAACGCAAGGCTTTCGCGACGTCATCGAGATGCGCACAGAATCCCGGTTTGAGCAGTACGATCTGAACCTCAACCTCCCCGAGCCGCTTTTACCTCGGCAGATGCGCTACACTGTGCCGGGGCGCATCGACGCCAGCGGCAACGTGCTGGAACCCTTATCCCGCGTGGATATCGAGCCCGCCGTCGATGAGATCGCTAAGGCGGGCTACGAAAGCATCGCCGTCGGACTGATCCATTCTTACCTGAACGATACCCACGAAACGCTGGTACGAGACGTTTTGACCGAGAAAATACCGAGTGCCATGGTATCGCTGTCTTGTGAAGTCTCGCCCCAGATGCGTGAATACGAGCGGTTCAATACGGTCGTGGCCAACGCCTATATCAAACCCCTGATGAAGTCCTATCTCGGCCGTCTGGAAGGAAGGCTGCACGACGTCGGTGCGGCCTGCCCTATCTTCCTCATGCATTCGGGCGGCGGCATTATCTCGATCGAGAACGCGGCAGAATTTCCCGTGCGCCTGGTCGAGTCGGGGCCCGCAGGCGGCGCTGTATTCGCCGCCAATATTGCGGCGCGCTACGGTCTCGACAAAGTCCTGTCGTTCGACATGGGCGGCACAACAGCCAAGATTTGCCTAATTAAAAATCAGACACCGAAAACGTCGCGGGTGTTTGAGGTCGCCAGAACTTATCGCTTCAAGAAGGGCTCAGGCATGCCTATCTCAATCCCCGTGATCGACATGGTCGAAATCGGCGCCGGAGGTGGCTCGCTTGCTCACGTAGATGCCATGCGCCAAATTCGCGTCGGCCCTAAAAGCGCCGGATCAGAACCGGGGCCCGCCTGCTATGGACGCGGCGGTACAGAACCGGCCGTGACGGATGCAGACCTTATTCTTGGCAAACTGGACCCCAAGAATTTTGCTGGCGGCTCGATCGCTCTGGATGCCGCGGCGTCTGCAACCGCCCTTACATCGGTGCTTGGCGACGTGCTCGACATGGATGCGGCCACGTCGGCATTTGGACTGGCTGAGGTCGTCGACGAGAACATGGCAAATGCCGCCCGCGTTCACGCAGTTGAAAACGGCGAGGACCTTTCCGAATACACCATGATTGCGTTCGGAGGTGCAGCACCTCTTCACGCGGGCCGCTTATGCGAAAAACTTGGCGTCGACCGCCTCCTCGTCCCACCCGGCGCTGGCGTCGGCTCTGCCATCGGCTTCCTTCGTGCGCCCTTCAGCTTCGAGGCAAACCGTTCTGTCTATATGACCCTCGCAGATTTCGACGGCGCAAAAATCAAAACCCTGCTTGCAGACCTCAAGTCAGAGGCGACGGGGTTTGTGCGCAACTGCGACGCCCTCAGCCCGATCCTCTCCGAATTTAAGGTCTACATGCGCTATTCCGGCCAAGGTTGGGAAATCCCGATAACTCTGACCGAAGACCAAGCGATGAACCCAGACAGCGCCGTGTTCGAAGCGCGCTTCATCGAAGACTACATTAAGCTTTTCGGCCGCTCGGTCGCGGGAATGGATATCGAAATCACTGTCTGGTCCGTCAATGCAACAACCCCTCCCGAAGCCGTCGCACGCGTCGCTGAAGAAGCCGGGCACACAGCCGCCCAATACCACGGAAATCGCAAACTGTTCGACCCTGCCGTCGCAGATTTTGTGACCGCCAACATCGTTTTGCGAAGCGCCATGTCCCAAGGAGCGATGGCAGCCGGACCAGCGATCATCACTGAAGACGAAACAACGATCATCGTCCCCTCAAGTCGCACCGCAGTTCGCCAGCCCGACGGCTGCATCGACCTGCGCGTGAAAGGATAAGACAGTGGCAAAAGACCCGTCAAACGTTGCCTACCAAGTCATGTGGAACAGGCTAATCTCGGTGGTCGAAGAACAGGCACAAGCACTTGTGCGCACAGCGTTCTCGACATCGGTGCGGGAAGCTGGCGATTTGTCGGCCGGTGTCTACGACGTACGCGGCCAGATGCTTGCGCAAGCCGTCACCGGAACACCCGGCCATGTGAACGCAATGGCCGATGCCGTCGCCCATTTCATCCGCCGCATCGGGCGCGACAACATCTTCGAGGGTGACGTCTATATCACCAATGACCCCTGGGAGGGCACTGGCCACCTCCATGACATCACGATGGTCAGCCCGTCTTTCCACTCAGGCTCGCTTATAGGCTTTTTCGCCTGCACTGCCCATATCGTCGACATTGGCGGGCGCGGCTTTGGCGCGGACGCCGCAAGCGTCTACGAAGAAGGTCTCTATATTCCGATTATGAAGTTCGCCAGTAAAGGTGAGGTCGATGAAACACTCATCCGCATTGTACGCGGCAACGTGCGCGAACCCGATCAACTGGTCGGCGACATGTACGCGCTTGCGACATGCAACGAGATCGGGCATCGCCGTCTCATCGACATGATGGACGAATTTGACCTCGTTGATCTGGACGGCATCGGTTCGTTCATCCTCGACAACTCCCGCCGCGCAACGCTCGAACGCATTGCAGCCTTGCCACGCAAAGCAGCCACAGGCGAAATGACGCTAGATGGCTTTGAAAAACCCATAACGCTGAAGGTCAAAGTAACCGTCTACGAAGACCGGATCGTGTCTGATTTCACAGGATCATCGGCGGTAGACAAAAAAGGCATAAACTGCCCGCTTGTCTATGCAAAAGCCTATGCCTGCTACGCCCTAAAAGTGGCCATCGCGCCTGAAATTCCCAACAACGCCGCCTCACTTGCCCCATTCGAAGTCGAAGCCCCGGTCGATACAATCGTCAATGCAGTGCACCCCGCCCCCGTCGCCTTGCGCCACATCGTTGGCCACTTCGTGCCGGATACGGTATTTAATGCCTTTGATAAGATCGTGCCGGGGTTGGTCCCTGCCGAAGGGGCCGGATGTCTATGCAACTTTCAGGTATCCTTGCGCCCCCGCACCGACGCGCCCGCCCCCACAAATGCCCGGCGGTCCGAGGTCTTGACGTTCAACTCTGGCGGTTCGGGTGCACGGCCAGAACATGACGGGCTGAATGCCACCGCCTTCCCGTCCGGCGTGATGACCATGCCCGTGGAAGCAACCGAACACGCAGGTCCGGTGATTATCTGGCGCAAAGAACTGCGCCCCGATTCTGGTGGGTCCGGTAAACAGCGCGGCGGCCTTGGACAATACATGGAAGTCGGTGCGCGCGAGGGCCACGAATTCGACATCCAGGCCATGTTTGACCGCGTAAACCACCCTGCCCGTGGAAGACGTGGCGGTATGGCTGGCGCGCCAACAACTATCGCACAAGACGACGGCACGGCGATGAACGGCAAAGGCAAGCAATTCGTTCCCTACGGTCGGAAAGTCATGATGGCCTTCCCCGGAGGCGCGGGCTACGGCGATCCAAAAGATCGACCGCTGGATCAAGTCAAACGCGATCTTGCCCGCGGATACATATCGCCTGAAACCGCCTTAAACGACTATGGATTAGACGCCGCCGAGATTGCAGAAGTCCTTGTCGCCGTCACCAAAGGTGAAGCGCCGTAGTCTCGGACTACCATGCATTTCCGGTCAGCTCTAAGCGCGTGAATCACTCCGGGTCTCTCGCGAATAAGCTCGGGAGAGCTTCACCCAGAAGTGAGCCGCGCTCTTGCGCAAATTCGCACTGCGACGCGATGAAATCTGATTCTGGGACTGTCTTGATCGCGATGCAGCGACAAGGCGGGCTAGTCCCTGATCAGGAAGCTGAATGAATGTTTTCTCATCGATGTACGGGTACCACATTTTGGGCCTTTCTGAGAACATTGGGTCTTGGATGCTCTCGTTATTCAACACGCCCGTCGCACCGTTGCTGCATCAGAAACAGATACCCGCACTCTGGACTATGCTGGACTTGATGCGCCTTCCCAGCGTCTCAACATCCAATACCACTGGTCCGGGTTGGCCAAGATCCGCGCGGACAGACTGTCATTAAAGGCACGCGTCATAGTGATGGCATCAGTGTGAGGGATAGGCGCTTCGAATTCTACTTGAAATGCATTCCCGTCATCAATGCGTATCCCATACGCGGGGATCATCGGGAGGTCGTATTTGAGTGCAAGCTGGGCCGCAGAAAGGGATGTGAGAGCGTCGTGACCAAGAAACGGTATTCGCACACCTTCTGCATATTTTTCATCCAACAAAATGGAGATAATACCCCCTCCCCGTACATGACGCACAAGGGCTTTAGTGCCAACGCGACCGGTTGCAAGAATTGGTTTTCCCCCTGCCTCAATTCCAGCAAAAATACGACGTTCATAGTGACGATTCTTGTGTGGACGATAGACGGCTCCACTTTCCATCCCGTTCATTTTGACCGCCGCGCGCACTGCTTCCCATTGCCCAAAATGGCCGGAAACAATGATCGCGCCTTTGCCTGCCGCATTGGCCTCTTTAAGCGCGGCTAGCCCGGGCCCAGAGACACTGAATTTGTGGTGTTGGGTCTGAAATTCAGCATCGTGGTAAATCTCAAAAAGCGTTCGCCCCATATGCCTGCCCATATTTTGGCCAAGCCTTGTGCGATCGCCGCGTTTCATATCTGGGAAAACACGCTTCACTTCGCGGTCAAAGCGCCTTCTTGCAGGCGGAAACCAACGCACGATCGTTCCAAGCGTTGTCCCCAAACCACGCGAGCGCAATTCAAAAGTGCGCCATCGAAGAACGGTCAGCGCCGTCCACAGGGGAAAGTATCTGGCGTGATGTAAGACTGACTTCAGCGATGTGGATAGCATAGCGCTTTATGATCCGAGTTGAGGGCAACACCAAGCGAAAAAGCTTGAGGCGAATTGCCTCGGTCCATAGCTATACAGAAAGATGTGCGCCGGTTGGGCCACAAAGCGGACGGACGGTGCAAAAGGCCAGTCACTTGCCTTTTAGACAAGACTCAGATGCGAATGGCCGAAATGATAGCTCACGGAGCCGGGGCGAATTAACCCTCTTTAGACTTGATACCGTCAGATCGAGTACGCGCTGCTAGGTCTGCGCGAATAGCATCACGTTGCGCAGTGGGCTGCCCTCCCAAGAGCGACGCCGCACGGACTGCACCTCGGTCAAAAGTATCAAACAACGTCTTTGGGATTTTCACTCCGAGCTCGGTGGCAACGTTGGTAAACTGGATATCGGCAAAGGCTGCATTGGCAACCATAGGTTCCGCAATGTCGCTATCTACTAGCAGATGCACGGCCGGCCCTGACGGCGGTGTCCCCGAAGGTTCTCCAAGACGCGCAAGCGCATCGAAGAGCCAACCGAATGCGACGTCGGAGCCTTTGCATCGCCAGATTAAAAACGCGATTCTCCCGCCCGGCTTAAGTACCTGGGCCGCTTCCGCTAGTCCACGCGAGGGGTCTGGCAAATGCGGAACACCGAACCCTATAGTAACTGCATCCAAGCTATTGTCTGCGAAGTCCATCGCCATCGCATCGCCCTGAACAAACATCGCTCCGGGAGCGACAACTTGCGCCAACGAAATCATTGCCGCTCAGAAATCTAGTCCGGTAACGTTAGCCCACGCGCTAAAAGCTCCACCGCAACCACACCATGCCGGTGCACAGATCAAGAACCTTTCTCTCTGGCCCCGCCACAACCGCATCCGAAAGCTTTTCCGCAACAACACGCGTAGCGACCTCGAACTCAGCGGCATAGCCTTTGGCAATATCCGGATCGCTCCAGCCTTCGCGTTCCATTTCTTTCGAATTTACAGGTGTTGGTAATGTGCCCTCTAACTTGACGTTCGCATGCCTTCAGCCAGCTTCGGAACACAGTACAACTACAAAAATCCGCCTTGGTAGGTTGGGCTTAAAGCCAACTTTTTCAGCAGCTCCAAATTTGTGAAAATCAAATCCCGGATCTAACAGCGGTCCAGATAGTGTGGCGGCTGCCTCGCTTGGCGCGACTGGCGCGAACCGTTCGTGCCTTAACGCCGAAGCCGCTTTCGGACAGCCGTTTGGTAAAAGCCGGGTCGTGCGTGGCTGACCAAATGGCAAGAACACCGCCAGATGTCAGTGCCCGACGCGCCGATAGCAGCCCTGCCCGCCCGTAAAGCGCGTCGTTGTCTGCACGCGTAAGGCCATCGGGGCCGTTGTCGACATCAAGCAGGATTGCATCGAACGCCCCGCATGCGCCACTTATCTCGGCGCCGACATCGCCCGTTCTGATCTCCACGCGCGGGTCTGCAAGGCATTCCCCGAAAACTTCCGCCATATGCTGCGAGGCCCAGTCGATCAGATCGGGAACAATTTCTGAGACGATCAGACGTGCATCGGGCGGTGCGACCGACAGCGCGGCGCGCAGAGTGAAGCCCATTCCAAGTCCACCGATCAGCACGCATGGCGCTGCGTGACCGGCCAGAAGTTCCAACGCATACGTTGCAAGCGCTTCTTCCGACCCGCCAAGGCGGCTGTTCATTAACTCGTTGCCACCTTCAAGGCGGATCGAGAACTCATCGCCCCGGCGCAAAAGCCGTAGAGTGTCCCCTTGTGGAGCGGTTGCCGTCGCCAAGTGTATCCAAGGTTGCATTCTGAAGTCCAATCGCCGTCTCAGAATAGGGACGTATCCGATCGCGGGACGTATATGAAGGACAAGGCGTTTCAAGCGCAAGCCGCTTTCCCTTGCCGCTGACCTCGACGGCATTCAGCAATACCAAAGCCACGAAACTTCCGGAAATAAGCATCGGTCCGATCAAAGAGGTTTCCGATGCGTTTTAATCCGCGCAACTATGTAGAAGTCTTCGGATGCACAAACCAATTTATCCAACAATCGAGGCATCCCCTGAATGACCATCGCAAACAAACCACTTGCCATTGTAACCGGCGCGTCCTCTGGCATTGGTTTGCATGCGACACGCGCCCTGATCGACAAGGGCTGGTATGTGATTATGGCTTGTCGAGATCTGGAAAAAGCGCAACAGGCAGCACGCAGTCTTGATCTGCCGGATCACGGCTTCGAGATCGCGCATCTGGACCTTGGATCGCTCGATAGCGTCCGCACCTTTCACACCGCATTCCACGCGAAAGACCAAGCGCTCGATGCGCTTGTTTGTAATGCCGCAACCTCCCTGCGCAACCGAAAGGGCCATGCGCTCACCGGAAGGCCTTGAGATCAGCGTTGCAAGCAATTACTTAGGCCACTTTCTCCTGGCTAATCTGATGTTAGAGGACTTACAGAAATCTCCAGCGCCGCGGCTGGTGACGCTCGGCACGGTGACGGCAAATTCCGAAGAGTTTGGTGGCAAAGTCCCTATCCCTGCGCCGGCGGATCTGGGGAATTTCCAAGGATCTCTGGATGGCTTCAAAGCACCAGTTTAGATGATTGACGGAAAGCCGTTCAAACCAGGCAAAGCCTATAAGGACAGCAAGCTCTGCTGCATGATGATGAGCCGAGATCTGCACACGCGCCTTCACGACGCCACAGGTATCGTGTTCAGCATGCTGTATCCCGGATGCGCGGCCGACACGCCGCTGTTTCGCAATGCACCAGTACTTTTTCAGAGGATCTTTCCGTGGTTCCGAAAGAACATTACCAAAGGGTACGTGTCGCAGCCTTTGTCTGGAGACCGTGTCGCACAAGTTGTCGCCGACCCGGAGTTCGCGCAGTCAGGGGTTCATTGGAGCTGGGTCAACAGACAACAGGTTGATCGAAAGGCATTTGCCCAAGGCCTTTCCTCCGGAGCAACAGATAGCCACCGTTCAAAGCAACTCTGGGAGCTTAGCGCCGGTTTGGTCGAACTTTGATAATCTGCAAATTGATCTGCCGCTCAACGAATGCAAAACTTTGAGTAGCTGTTCTCGCCGCGAATTCTGACGGCACCCTTTGCTGTCTTTCACAACGTAACCCAGGCCGAATTTCTCTGGGAAGACCTCACACAGGCGTCAATAAATTCTACACCCCGCAATCCATCCAAAACCGTCGGATAGATGACATCACGGTCCGGCGCTTTCCCATCGCGATGCGCCTCTATAGCATTTGCAGCTTCGCTGTAGATTGTCGCAAACCCTTCCAGATACCCTTCGGGATGACCGGGCGGTATACGGCTTACGCGACCTGCCGCGTCCCCGGCCCCAGCTCCATTGCGGGTGAGCAGGTGCTTGGCTTCGCCAAACGGCGTGTGCCAAAGATAGTTCGGGTCTTCCTGTGCCCATTCCAACCCGCCACTTTCGCCAAATATGCGAATACGCAGCGCGTTTTCGTTGCCGGGAGCGACCTGCGAACACCAGAGCATGCCCTTGGCGCCGCCATGAAACCGCAACATCACATGCGCGTTGTCGTCAACCTGACGTCCCGGCACAAAAGCATCGAGGTCTGCCGCCAGACTCTCTACTTCAAGACCGGTAATAAAGCGCGCAAGATTGTGGGCGTGGGTGCCAATATCACCGGTTGAGCCGCCGGCCCCGGACCTTGCCGGGTCGGTACGCCACTCGGCCTGTTTGAACGTCTCTTCCTTGGTCAGCCAATCCTGCGGATACTCCACCTGGACGACGCGCACCTTACCGATGATGCCATCCGCCACCATCTCACGTGCCTGACGCACCATCGGGTAGCCAGTGTAATTATGCGTCAGCACAAAAAGCGCCTCCGACTTCTCGGCGGCTTTCACCAGCTTCTTTGCATCAGCAAGCGTCGACGTCAGCGGCTTGTCACAGATCACGTGGATCCCACGCTTGAGAAATTCCCGTGCGGCCGGATAGTGCATGTGGTTCGGTGTCACAATCGCGACGGCCTCGATCCCGCTTTTCAGACGCGCTTCCCGGATCGCCATTTGCCTGAAGTCATCGTAAATACGCGGGAGGCCAAGCGCCTCACCCGAAGCGCGCGCCTTTTTCGGCGTCGATGACAACGCACCAGCGACAAGCTCGAACCGGTCATCGATGCGCGATGCAATGCGATGAACACCTCCAATGAACGCGTCGTTGCCGCCGCCAACCATTCCAAGTCTGATGCGTGCCATTTATGATAATCCCAGCATCTTGCGGTTCGCAATCTCGTCTGTTCCACCGCCAGCGAAATCGTCAAACGCGCGCTCTGTCACGCGGATGATGTGGTCTTTCACAAACTGAGCGCCTTCACGTGCACCGTCCTCGGGATGTTTCAGGCAGCACTCCCATTCGACGACGGCCCATCCGTCGAAATCCATCGCGGCCATTTTCGAGAAAATGGCTGCAAAATCAACCTGCCCATCTCCGAGCGAGCGAAACCGTCCGGCCCGATCAACCCATGGCTGATAGCCGGAATAAACGCCCTGTCGCCCCGTCGGATTGAACTCGGCATCTTTGACGTGGAACATCTTGATTCGGTCCCTGTAGATATCGATATTGTCCAGATAATCAAGGCATTGCAGCACGTAGTGAGACGGATCGTATAGCATATTGCAGCGCGCATGGTTATCGACACGCTCAAGAAACATCTCAAACGTTATTCCATCGTGCAGGTCTTCACCGGGATGGATTTCGTAGCAAATGTTCACATCATTGTCTTCGGCGTGGTCCAGAATTGGACGCCAGCGCTTGGCAAGTTCGTCAAACGCAGTTTCAACCAAACCCGCAGGTCGCTGCGGCCAAGGATACACATAAGGCCAAGCAAGCGCGCCGGAAAAGGTCACATGATCGTGGATGCCCAAATTCGCCGAGGCCGAGATAGCCTTCATCATCTGATCGACAGCCCATTCTTGCCGTGCCCTCGGATTGCCGTGCACCGACGGATCGGCAAAACCGTCGAACGCAGCATCATATGCCGGATGTACCGCGACAAGCTGACCTTGCAGGTGCGTCGACAGTTCCGTGACCTCGACGCCGTTCTCTACGGCCTCACCTTTGAAGGTGTCGCAGTAGTCCTTGCTTGTTGCGGCGCGGTCGAGATCGAACAGGCGCGCGTCCCAGCTAGGCACCTGCACGCCCTTATAGCCGCAGTCGGCGGCCCATTTCGTAATGGAATCCCACGAATTGAACGGTGCTTCATCGCTTGCAAATTGCGCCAAAAACAGCGCCGGTCCTTTGATTGTCTTCATGGATTAGCCTCCCAATTAGGCACCGCATCTGGCGGCATATTCTCTTTCAGATAGACGTCGATGCGAATGCGCTCCTGCGCCATGTTGATCGGCATACGGTCACTGTTGGCGCGCATAATCCTCACCGCGCTGCGCACAAGGTGCCCCGAATCCTGACTAATGACAGCATCAAAAAGCCCGCAGTTCAGAGCATTTCGTGACAATGGCGTCAATTCATGCGCCACCACTACGGGGTTTTCCAACGCGGGTTCCGTTGCCAAAAACCGTAGGAGCCCCTCATTTCCCGCCGCCGACGAGTAAATACCGATGATATCGGAATTGTCCGACAACACGTCCGGCAAAAGTCGCTCGATCAATCCGGGATCGTCGCGCCCTTCAAGCGAGGCGAGTACCCGCAGATGCGGAAAGTCTCGGCCCATTACTTCGTCAAATCCCAGCCGACGCTCAAGGTGATCGCGCGCGAGCATAGACCCGGTCAGCACCAATACCTCGCCCCGTCTGGTGCCTAAGAACCGGCCGAGCAACTGCGCGGCTGTTCGCCCAGCCGCAACATTGTCCACCCCAATATAATGATCTCGCTCCGAACTGGGGATGTCCGCCACAAGAGACACAACCGTGACGCCATTCTTTTTGAGATGCGCAACGGAATCGCGGACCGACGGCGTTTCGGGGCCAAATATCGCGACACCATCGACGCGCGTGACATCAATCGCGTCAATCGCAACCGCAAGCGCCACAGGGTCAAACGCCGCAACGTGCACGAAAGATAACCGTGTCCGCTCGTGGCGCAGCCCTGCGTTCAGCTGCTCGATCTGCGTCTCCAACGACAATAGAAACTCGTTTTTATTTGACGGCAGAATGAAGACAAAATTGTAAACACGCCCACGCGCCAGATTGGCCGCAGCCGTGTCGCGCACATAGCCGAGATCAGCGATCGCTTGATTCACCTTCTGAACCGTAGCCTCGCGGACACCAGGGCGCGCGTTCAAAACCCGGTCAACGGTCGCAAGGCTTACCTCAGCGACACGGGCAATGTCGTTGATCGTCGGATTAAGCTGTGGGTCGTTTCCTTGCTTCATTGCGTCCTTTTGCGTCTCTAAATCGCTTTGGCCAATCCTTCAAAAAGCCGCGCTACGGCTTCGGCACCCGGGTCATTGTGACCTATCAAATTTTCCGTCGGAACATAGGTTGCGCGACCTGCCTTTGCGCGCCCCATTGAGGCCGTCTCAATCGCGCCAGCACGGGCGGCTTTTGCGGCCGCATCCATCCCGTCTGGCAAAGCAAGCAAAGCGGGTTCAAGCGCGTCGATCATTGTACGATCACCTCGCGACGCCCCGCCAACTTGAGAAATTCGATCAAGACCCGCCAAAAGCGCCTTGGTCGTTGGCTTTCCACTGGCGCAAGCGTCACCGGTCGCGCCAAAGAAAATCGCCAGAATAACCCCCGAGGATCCCCCCATGGTCTGGCTCAACTCATTGCCGACTGCGCGAAACAGTTGCGTAAGGTCGGCAAGAGGCAAACGGTCCAACGATCCCTTCAAAGCCCGCGCCGCCGTTGCAAGCGTACTCCCGGTATCACCGTCTCCCGATTTCAAATCCAGCGCGTTCAGGTCCTCTTCAGCCGCGATCAGCAAATCGCAACACTGATTTAAGACACGTCGCGTTTCGGCGTTCGCCGAGGCGATCGGCTGGATCGGGCTTAAACCATCCGGCAAGGGACGCACCTGGACCGGCGATATGTCTTTCATTCCGGGCCACGCAGGCAAGTCAACCGGCCTGGCCAGCAAGGCGTGACTTTCAGCGTCAACCGGCAAAACAGACACCGAGAACCCATGCATATCAAGCGAGGTCATCATTGGGGCCGGACCAATAATATGTTTAATTTTCGACGCTTTATCAGAGTTGGCGAGCTCATGGGCAAGAATGCTCATTTCAAGCGGTGTCGTTGATCCAAGGTTGTTCAAAATAGCCACATGCGGGCCCGACCCGATCATCGGCTCCAGCTTTTCCAACACCAAATCCATTGCGTTGCGCGCGCCGGTGAATGCAACCTGCTGTACGCCCGCCTCGCCATGAATGCCAAGGCCCAGTTCGGCCATACCCGGCGCGATGCGATCTTCCTTCGCTGACCCCGGAACCGTGCAGGTATCCAGCGATTTACCAATGGATGCCATCGCCTTGATAGCGCTTTCGGCCGCATTGGTAACGGCGTCCAGATCCGCGCCATCCTCTGCCATGGCTCCGGTGATTTTGTGCACAAAAAGCGTTCCTGCCACGCCACGCGGCTGCGGCAAGTCGGGAAGCGCTATGTCATCATCGACAACCACCATCGAAACGCGCAATCCAAAAGCGCGGGCGCGCTCTGCGGCAAGACCATAGTTCAAACGGTCGCCGGTATAGTTTTTCACAATCAGCAGACAGCCCGGCGATCCGGTCACGGCAAGAATGCCAGCCAGAACCGCATCAACCGAAGGCGAGGCAAAAACCTCGCCACATACCGCTGCGGTTAGCATTCCTTGCCCCACGAAGCCGGCGTGTGCCGGTTCGTGCCCGGACCCGCCGCCCGAGACAAGCGCAACCTTGGACTTGTCCCAATCCGCACGGCAAACGACTTTGATATGCGGATATCCGTCAAGCCGCGTCAGCGACCCACCGGATGTTTCAAGCAACCCGTCGAGGGCGTCCGTGACAAGGGCCTCTTTGGAATTGATGAACTGGTTCATGACAAGGTCTCCTCAGCGAATTCGGTTGCCGTCAACGTCGAAACAAAGCGGGCTTCTTGGTGAAATTTTGATTTGCGTGCCGGGCCGGTAGTCTGTCGCCGGATCGGCAATGGTCGTTATGGCGTGTCCCCGTAAATTGAGGTGCAGCCGGTTATGATCGCCTAGATGCTCCACGCGTTGGATGTCTGCCTCCAGACCGTCGCCTTGCGCAATATGCTCTGGGCGCATCGCGATCTGGTGGGTGCCTGAAGGCACATTCCCGAAGACATCAGCTGGAAGAATATTGATCCGCGGCAGTCCAAGACGACCCGCGACATAAAGCGAGTTCGGATTTTCATAGATCTCACGCGGCGAACCGAACTGTACCAGCTTGCCTTCGTTCAAAACACCAACGTGCGTGGCCATCGTCATCGCTTCGATCTGATCATGCGTCACGTATAAAAGCGTCGCACCAAGATTGGCCTGGATACGCTTCAATTCCACACGAAGATCGGTGCGCAGCTTTGCATCCAGCGAGCTAAGAGGTTCATCCATAAGGTAAATAGACGGCTCACGCACAAGAGCACGACCAATGGAAACGCGCTGCATTTCACCACCCGACAATGCCGTCGCCTTGTTGTCCAACTTATGTGTGATCTGCAAAACATCTGCGACTTCAGCCACTTTGCGTTCGATCTCGGCGGGAGGTGTTCTCAGGATCGGAGACTTTAGTGGAAACGCCAAATTATCTCTGACCGACAGGTGCGGATAAAGGGAATATTGCTGGAACACCATCGCGACGTCGCGCTGCGCTGGGGTTTCACTTGCGACGTTGCGCCCCCCGATCCAAATCTCGCCACTGTCACCTTTTTCAAGGCCCGAGATCAAACGCAACGTCGTGGTTTTTCCGGCTCCTGTCGGTCCCAAAAGAACAACAAACGCGCCGTCTGGAATGGTCATCGAAATATCGTCGACACCAACATTCTCTCCAAACGACTTTGATAGATTTTTTAGAACAACTTCAGCCATTTACGAGCACCTCATGGTTCAGATGCGAGCGTAGAGCTCGACCATTCGCCTCGTCAAAAAGGGTGATCTTTGGAGCCTCGAAACTGAGCCCGACCTTCTCGCCAACAGTTGCAACCTGCGTGCTGTCGATCCGCGCCTTCAACTCGCCGTTCGGCGTATCCAGCGTGATGATCTGAGTGGTCCCAAGATACTCTGATGCAAGCACTTCCCCCCGATAGTCCCCGGCGTCGGACAAAGCGACATGCTCGGGTCGCACACCAAATACCAACGGACCGGAGGCCCCTTGCATCTGGCGCGGAACACCCATCTTCAGGCCGTTGAGATCGACGCTCTCGGCACCTTCAGCGACAGAGCCGTCAAAGCGAAGAAAGTTCATCGAAGGCGAGCCAATGAAGTCGGCCACAAACATCGAGGCCGGCTTGTCATAGATTTGCTGTGGCGTGCCGAATTGCTCGACCACCGCGTTGTTCATCACGACGATCTTGTCACCCATCTGCATGGCTTCCAACTGGTCATGCGTGACGTAGACAGTCGTCGCATTCATGCGATCGTGCAGGGCGCGAAGTTCTTCGGACATGTGCTCGCGAAACTCTGCATCCAACGCGCCCAAAGGCTCGTCCATCATAAACGCCTTTGGCTCGCGAACAATGGCGCGTCCCAAGGCGACCCGCTGTCGATCACCGCCAGACAGACCTCCCACGGGCCGGTTCAGAATATCACGAATGCCAAGGATGCCAGCTACCTCTTCGACCTTGCTTTTGACATCCGCCCGCGCCATCCCTTGCGAGACCAGCGGATAGCTCAAATTCTTGCGGACATTCAGATGGGGGTAAAGCGCAAACATCTGAAAAACAAAGGCAATATCACGCTTCGAAGGAGGAAGCTGGCTGATCTCTTCACCATCAAGGTAGATCTCGCCAGACGTCGGCAATTCCAATCCGGCGATCATCCGCAAGGTCGTGGTTTTACCACAGCCCGACGGTCCAAGCAGCATGAAGAACTCGCCATCTTCGATGGTAAAGCTCGATTCCCTCACAGCTGTGAAATCGCCGAATTCCTTGCGGATATTTTTGATGATAATTTGCGCCAAAAGGTCAGTCCTTGAAGTGCGAAACGATGATGAACATCACCGTCCCGACCAGCGTTGTGATGAATGAATAGGTGTAGGCCCAAAGCACGAATGGTTGCATCAACATGAACACCCCAAGCCCGATCAGGATCGTGGCAAGCATTTCCCAAGGTCCGCGCTTGAGGCGCATCAGGCCAGTGAAGAAATTGGTCATTTGCGAACAGCTCCGAACGTGATCCCGCGCAGCAGGTGTTTGCGCAGCAGGATGGTAAAGATCATGACGGGCAGCAGGAAGATCGTGGCGCCCGCCGCAACTGCAGGCCAATCTAGCCCGCCGACACCAATAATTGTCGGAATGAACGGCGGAGCAGTCTGCGCCGTGCCCGAGGTCAATAGGACCGCAAAGGCGTATTCATTCCAGGCAAAGATCAGGCAAAAAATCGCCGTTGAGGCGATACCCGTCGCGGCCTGTGGCAAGACGACTTTGTAGAACGCCTGGAACCGGGTGTAACCGTCGATCAAAGCGGCCTCTTCGTATTCCAGCGGAATTTCGTCGATAAACCCTTTCAACAACCAGACCGCCAGAGAGATATTTACGCCGGTATAAAGCAGGATCATTCCCAGATGCGTGTCGGACAAGCCCAGTTGGCGGTACATCAGAAAAATCGGGATCGCGACAGCAATGGGCGGCATCATCCTTGTACTGAGGATGAAAAACAAAAGGTCATCTGCAAAGGGTATCTTGAACCTTGAAAAAGCATAGGCCGACAGGGTGCCGAGGAAGATACTTAGAAACGTCGAGCCAAATCCAATGATGACCGAGTTCAAAAAGCGCTCCCCAAACTTCGAGGGGCCTGCGATGACCATGTCGTATTCGCGCACGATCTCTTCATACCAGGTCTGCGGAGGGTTTGCGTCCAGAAACTCAGGCGTCTGCCGGGTACGCGTCGTGAACAGGTTCACATAGCCCTCAAGCGTCGGCTCGAATAACACTTTGGGAGGATAGCTGATCGCATCTGAGGGCGATTTGAAACCCGTCAGCATGATCCATGCCAGCGGCACCATGGTGACCAAAGCGTAGACGATAACCAAGGTCCCTGCGAACCACTTGGCGCGGTTTGACGGCTCGGTGACAGAGAAACTGCTCATCGTTCTTTGACCTTGTTCAGCGCTTTAACGTAAATCGAGGCAAGCCCGAAAACCGTGACGAACAGAATAATCGCATAGGCCGACGCATAGCCGGTGCGCCATTTCTCGAACGCTTCACGTTTGAGATTGATCGAGGTCAATTCGGTCGTGGAACCAGGTCCGCCGCCGGTCAATTGCACCACCAGATCGAACATCTTAAAGTTCTCGATGCCTCGAAACAGGACCGCCAGCATCAAGAACGGCAAGACCATCGGCACAGTGATCGTAAAGAACTGTCGCAACTTCGACGCCCGGTCCACTTCGGCGGCTTCATAAATGTAATCTGGTATCGACCTAAGCCCCGCAAGACAGATGAGCATTACAAACGGCGTCCACATCCATGTGTCGACAATAACAATTGACCACGGCGCAAGGTTCACCTGCCCCAGCATCTCGAAACTCGACGGATCCTTGCCCGTGAAAAAGCCGATCACATAGTTGAACAAGCCGATTTGTGGCTGATAGAGGAATTTCCAGAAATTCCCGACAACGGCCGGCGACAGCATCATCGGCAGCACGATGATCGTCGTCCAAAGATCGTTGCCTTTGAATTTCTTATTGATCAGATAGGCCAGCGCAAAACCGATCACGACCTGAAAGAAGATCGTCCAGAATAGGAAATGCGCCGTAGCCTGCATATTCAGCCAGATGTCACTATCCGTCAAAATCCGCTGGTAATTCCGCAGGCCGATCCACTCGACCTCACGATTTCGGTTGGCTTTGAAATCTGTGAAGCTCAGTCGGATGGTCCACATCAGTGGGAAAATGTTGATCGCCAAAAGCAGGAAGATCGTTGGGCCGACGAAAATCCACGCGATGGCACGATCGCTCAGACCTCTGATTTTGCGTGCAACGCTTGGAGGCGTGACGGCTGCGGCACGAGCTGCTGGAGTCTCAGACATGAGCGGTGATCCGGGCAATAAGTGAGGGGTTGGTTGGACCCGCACGCAAAGTGCGGGGCCAACCAAAAGTTTTGAAGGCCCCCAAGTGTCAGGGGCGCTTCATCGAGGCCTTAAAGCTTGCCTTCGTCTTCGAAGACTTCGGTCCAATCCGCGACCAACTTATCAAGCGCTTCCTGTGCGGTGCCCTGATCGGCGACCACATAGTCATGGAGACGCTTTTGCATCGCGAGAAGAAGTTCCGCGTAAACTGGCTCCTGCCAGAAATCCTGCACTGATCCCATGGCTTCAAGGAAATCGCCCGCAAATGGCGCGCTGTCCACGAAACCCGGATCGTTCAGCACCGAATTATGGGCCGAATATCCACCAAGGGACCACCACTTTGCCTGAACATCAGGGTCGGCAAACCACTTGATATACTCAAGCGCAGCATCCTGCTTGTCTGAATAAGCAACGACCGAAATGCCCTGCCCGCCCAGTGTAGACCCAGCTTGGTTCTGTGGTGGGTTGACGAAGAAGTCGATCTTTTCTCCGCCTGTGTTGGGATCAGCATAAAGGCCCGGGAAGAATGCAAACCAGTTCATCGCCATGGCGACCTGACCCGATTTGAACGCGTCCAGAGATTCGCCCATGTAAGAGTTGGTGTATCCCGGTGGTGTCGCAGTTTCATAGAATTCTTTATAGAATTCCAGCGCCTCGACAGCTTCAGGCGAATTCACCGCGCCCTCCATGTCATAGGACCCCGGTGTATTCTCATACTTAAAGCCCCAGGGATACAGGGCCGATGTGACACCCATCGTGATGCCTTCAGACCCGCGCTCGGTAAAGATCGACGCACCGTAAACGGTTTTGCCATCAATTTCGCGTTCCTGGAAGAACTGAGCGATTTCCAGCAATTCTTTCTGTGATTTTGGCTCTGCCAGATCACGGCCCGTTTCAGCTTTGAACGCCGCTTTGATGTCGTCGCGTCCGAACCAGTCCTTGCGATAGAACCAACCATTTGCGTCGCCCATGGCAGGCAGAGCGTAATAGTTTGGCGTGCCTTTTGGCCATGTCGAATAGGCGTAGACGGTCGCATCGGCAAAGTCAGACATTGAGATGCCCTCTTTGTCGAAGAATTCGTTCAGCTTGACGTAGTGACCGTTCTCAGCGCCGCCCCCAATCCACTGGCTGTCGCCGATCAACAGGTCGCAAAGCTTACCGCCGGAGTTCAGCTCGTTCAGCATGCGGTCCGCGAAGTTTGGCCATGGGATGAACTCAAAGCTCATGTTGTGGCCGGACTGGCTTTCGAACTCTTTCGAAAGCTCAACAAGCGCGTTTGCGGGGTCCCAAGCGGCCCAGCAAAGTGTCAGGTCTTCGGCCTGAGCCGTGCTTGCTAAGGATGCAGCGGCGATACTCAGGGCACTGACGGATGCCAGTTTGATGGTCTTCATAGATTTTCCTCCCAAGGTGTCATCGGCTGTCATTTCTTGCACGCCGAATCATCGTTTCGTAGTTCGACGCTATTTGAGGTGCGCACCTCAAGTCTACAGTTTTTTGAGGTGCGCACCTCAAAGTGGATCAAAATTTCACGTAAACACTTGATTGTTATGATTAGTTTTTTCACCCTACAAAGGCACGCAGACAAACGCGGCTCTTCAGCGGTGTTTTCTCAGATCGACGTGTCGAAACTTTATACGCGTCGAGACGCATAAAGCGCTGATGCCAAGGCAGCTATCGAATGGGTGCGACAAGACGAATGCGAACCAGTCCCTGCCCGCTGTGCCGCAACGCTTTGCGATCCCGCGCGCCCTACTGACACGGCAGCAACGGGTCTCTGTCGCAAACATCGGTTTGCTGTCTTAAAATCACACCAGAGGCCAGCCAAACCTTCGATGTCAAAACCTTGCATATGGTCAGTCGCAAATGCCAATTCCGCTTTTTCACCGGGCCTATACGACGTACTACCATTCACACGCACCGTTATCTGCCCGGCTTCTCCGCATGACATGATCACGTAAGTATCGGCGCCAAGATATTCGAGGGCATCAACCTTCCCCTGAATTTGCCCCGATCCCATCTCGACCAGTTCAATGTGCTCGGGCCTCACGCCAAGGGACACGGCTTCTTTCGGCATCGGCACTTCAGGGGCCGCCCCAACCGAGAAAACATTCATTCGAGGAGACCCTATAAACTGTGCCACAAACAGGTTCGCAGGCCATTCGTAAAGTTCGCGCGGGCAACCAACCTGAGCGATTTTATCGAATTCCAGGACAACAATCCGGTCTGCCAAAGTCATGGCCTCAACCTGATCGAGGCAGGGCACCGCATCTTCTACGCCCGGACCAGCGATCTGGCGCAGAAACTTCAGGCCGCCCGCCGTGATCTCGTTCTCGAGGCAGCGCTGGCGAAACTCGACAAGTTCGACCTGATCATCCTCGACGACATCACCTATGCCCACAAGGATCAGGCCGAAACCGGCGTCCTCTTCGAACTGAT